>DASYEA010001078.1:0-3186 GCA_036499265.1 Schlesneria sp.
CTCTTTCGCATGTGCCGTTGATGAATCATCTGAAACGTAAGTTCGGCGGACTGTATTCACTGAAATTTTGAGATGGCTTGGTTGTGATCTATGAGTGACGAGATGGAAACGGAACCCGGCCTGGAGCATCGGCCGCCGTCAAACGGCGGCAAGATCTTCAGCGCGGTGCTGCTGGTTGTCGTTGCCGTTGCATTCGCATTCGCTTTTACGATACGCCCCGTTTCGAAGGCACCAGAAATCCGCGCCGACGGCTGGTTGAACGGCCCCGCGCCAACTCCCGAGGAACTGCATGGGAAAGTACTGGTCGTTGACGCTTGGGCATTCTGGTGCGGGCCGTGTCGTGCCGCTGCTCCTGAATTGGTGAAACTTCACGAGCGCTATCGCGATCGCGGCGTCATGTTTATCGGACTGACGAGTGAACGTGGTGATCGAGACCCCGAAAATCGTCGCTTCCTGACCGACACCAAAATTACCTGGCCAAACGGATATGGGGCCGTCGAAACGCTGATCAAGTTGAAGGCAGATTCGATTCCGCAGGTCTGGGTGATCGATCGCAAATACAATCTGATTTGGAATGTCTATTCCTCGGAGCCGATTGAATCGGCGATCGAACGCGCGTTGGCTCAGAAGCCGTGAGCAATTTGCGATTCGAAGCGGTGCCGCCTTGAGATCGCGATTGTCTCGTCCTCCACGATGGGAAGCGCCGCGGTCTCAATGGCAAGGGTCCCTGTGATAATTGTACTCGACGAGAGTGCAGGGGCGATTCGAATCCTCTCTACACTCGGTCATTCCGAATCAATAAGGCCTCGGTCCCAACGACTCTCCGAAATCTTCGTAACCCCGCCCGGTTACAAGCCAATAGAATGTCATGAGATTCAATTCGCGTAACCTTCGATGGCTGCTGACGTTTCCCGTACTGCTGGTGGCTTTCGTCAGCCCCGCCCTGGCTGAGGGGGAATGGGAGACCAACCCCGAAAGCGAGCTGGCGCTGGAACGTGGCTTGTCCTGGCTGGCTAGAACTCAGGGATCGCAAGGAAACTGGGAATCGAATGACCTCGGGCTCGTCAGCCTGGGGGCGCTCGCGTTTCTCTCGGCCGGTCACATGCCCGGACGTGGGAAATACGGGGATCACGTCGATCGAGCCCTGCAGTACATTGTCAAGAACGCCAAACCTTCTGGTTTGCTCAACATCGCCGACGCTCAACGCGACCTGTACAACCACGGTTTGACCGCGTTCGTGCTGGGGCAAGCTTATGGGATGACTGAAGACCCCCAGATTGGCAAGACACTGGACAAAGCGTTGAAGCTGATCGCCAATACTCAATGCGATGATGGCGGATGGGACTATCGAGCCCGTCGACAGCAACATGGCCACGACCTGAGCTTAGCTGTCATGCAGGCCAAGGCGTTGCGCAGTGCCGTCGATAGCGGATTCGAAGTCCGCAACGATGTCATCAAGCTAGCGATTCAGTCTGTTCGTGATCACTACAAGGCAGACAATGGAGCACGAGGGTTCGATGAGCGCGCCAAAGAGGGGGCCGGACAATTCACCTACGATGGCAACCGCGGCACATTAGCCATGGCGGCATGCGGAGTGGTCTGCCTGCAAGAATTCGGGCAATATGACGACTGGCGGATTGGCAAAAACCTAGATCTGATTTCCAAAGAAGTGTCTCGTCTGAAACCTGTGAAGGGTCTCGGCGAGGTACCGTTCGACGCCTACACGCTCTACTACGTCGGCCAGGCGCTGTATCAGTCAGGCGGCGAACCTTGGCGTCACAACTATCCGCTGCTGCGTGACCACCTGATTGCCGGGCAGTTCCGCAAGCCTGAAAACCCTGCTGAAGACGGCTCGTGGAAAGACACTCGCTGGGTCCATGGGAAACAGGGGCATCTATACGGAACCGCCGTCAGTTGCTTCATCCTCTCCATCCCAAATCGCTACCTCCCGATTCTGCAGGAGGGAAAGATTGAAGGATTACGAGAAAAGCTGGGCAAAAGTAATTGACCGGTGCGATCGCGTCGGCCGGTTTTGGTGATCTTGGTTTTGGTTTTCGATTCGGTTCACAATGCTTTCTTTCGATGCTAGTTCGTTCGCGATTGCCGGTGCCATTGCCGCGGCCGGACCAATCATCATTCATCTGCTCAACCGACGACGCTTCAAGACCGTCAGTTGGGCGGCGATGGACTTTCTGCGAGAGGCACTAGAACGCAACCGCAGGGTTCTTCATTTTCGCGATATCCTGCTGCTGGCTCTCCGCGTTCTCGCCGTCGTCCTCTTTGGCCTGGTCCTTGCGCGTCCGTTTTTCAAAGGGTCTGCTGCTGGAGCGTTGTGGCATGCGGTATTGCTCGCGTTCTGTCTCGCACTCACCTTTGGTGCAGGGATCGCCTTCGCGACATCTTCCAAAAGCCAGGGCCGAACACGATTGGCGGCAACAGGAGTGCTGCTGCTCGGATTGATCGGTTCGGCATTTGGTGCTGTGGGAATCGCCCGCCAGTCATCGGCTAACGGTGAGGCAGCAGCCAACGTCCGGGCTCCGGTGCATGCTGTCCTTATCATCGATAACAGTCGCAGCATGGGGGTGGAAGCTCTTGGTGGCACGCTGCTGGATCGAGCGAAGGGCAAGGCGGTCGAATTTATAGACTCGCTGCCGCCCGAAAGTCGAATCACAGTCCTACCGCTCGCCGGTGCGGAAGATCAGTCGTTCACGCTGAATGCGTATCCAAATAAGGAAGACGCCCGGCGACAACTCGAACGAGTCAAGCTGGTCGATACCGAGGGAAGCGTTCGATACGGGCTGGAACAGGCGCAGCAAGCTTGTCAGCAGATGCCCGATCTGCCCACGAAACGCGTCGTCTTGATCACCGACCTCCAGGCCAACCTATGGCAGTCCGGAGTCGCTCCTGAATTGCTGAAACAACTGACGGGGATGCAGGTCGTCGATGTCACCACCGCTCCTGCCACAAACGTCTTTGTCTCAGATTTGCATTTGGAGGACGGCTTGGCCAGTGCCGAAGTTCCTTGCCGGCTCTTGGCGCGTATCGAAGCTTCCAGCGCGATCCCAACCAAGGATGCGACCGCGTTTGAAGCACAAGTGCGGCTGTTGATCGACGGGACCGAAGTTGCCAGCCAGTCGGTTGAGATGTCGCCAGGACAATCGCGAGAAATCGAATTCACACATCAAT
>DASYEA010001079.1:0-5004 GCA_036499265.1 Schlesneria sp.
CCAACGGACCCCTGCCGCTTTCGCCTGCCTTGACCCTGTTCGGAATCGCCTGATTTCGCCAAGCGGCATTAGGGGACATATGGTACAGAAACAGGTTAAGCCGATTGGGCTGCCCAGCGGCAGCAGCCCGATCGGGTGGCAGAGTTGTCACCGTGGCGGGGGCGACGACGTTCTGCAACAGCAACCGCAGAGTTGAAGTGACGGCTGCGATGGCAAAATCGCTCATCCGACCCCTCCCGAAGCGCGACGCTTCAAGTAATCATCGAGGGTCATGACGGCCGGGCTGGAGACAGGGCGTGGTGCCTGAGCGACCGGAGCTGATTCTCGAACGGCCTTAACTTCAACGCGACCGATCGTGACATTAATCGTCGGTTCGGCAGCGCGGCGAGACAGTGACGACAGATCCTCGGGGATGATCCGAGGAGGTGGTTGCATCGCTGACTTGCCTAGTTGCGACAACAGGTTTTCGAACAGTTCGAATTGGAAGGAATTGTCCGCAGGTGGCGGGGACGGTTCCTCAATGACAGGCGCATCGTGCTTCGGAGACATGAACGGCGATGGTTCGGCCATGATCTGCGGCGACGAAGTGGCCGATGACTTTTCAAGTCGCGATAATCGCCGGTCCCACGGTGACAGGTCGGGACCAGCCGATGCGGCAGTAGGCAATGGCTTATCGAATACGGTTGGCATCGGAAGTTGTGAAACCCGGTTTAATTCGCGTGTCGACGTCGATGACTCGTTGGAGAAAATTCTGAGCGAAGACTCATGATCAAGAGTTGGCTCTGCAACGACTGGTACCCCACGCGGACTAACATCAGGGGTTGCGACCGATCGTGGATTTGCCACGGGCGCTGGTTGAGGCGACACGAGATCGCCGCGCAGGCGGTGCATTTGTGACGCGAGGTCGTCCATGCGACGATGCAGCCAGCGCCCATTGTCGACTTCGCTGTCTGTGTGTGATGCGACACCGGCGGATGGAGCAGCCGGCGGTTGCATCAAACTGAGTTGGCTCGGCCGAACAGTTCGGTCACGCCAATCGGAAGAAACTTCAGGCACGTGTGATCGTGCCGAATTTGAATTATCTCGCT
Source organism: Schlesneria sp. (assembly GCA_036499265.1). Lineage (GTDB taxonomy): Bacteria > Planctomycetota > Planctomycetia > Planctomycetales > Planctomycetaceae > Schlesneria. The sequence goes on from DASYEA010001079.1 coordinate 1,089, forward strand.
GCTGCCCTCCGAGGGACGCAGCGGGGTCGCGGGGCTGCACTGCATCAATTAACGACCGCTCTGCTACACTTTGAGGTAATTCGACTTCGCTTGCATCGCCCCCGTCCCAAGCGTGAAACATTGGAACTGTCCGTAACGGTTCGAACTGAGACGGCACCAACGGGCGCAGAGAATTCTCAGCACCCAGACTGTGGTCGACCAAACTGTCCAAAAAGTCGGTCATCGGCGCAACATCCCCATATAGAGTTGTCGTCGCCAAGGAGTCATGGCGAGAATATCCCGCTCCGACCAACCGTAAGCAAAGGCCAGCGCATGAACCTCCGCCAACATTCGCTGCGCCCAAACGTCGACCTCGGACCAGAGGTGAGTGGTGATGTCAAACCGAGAAGACCAGGCATGATTGCAACGTGAACAATCGAGTGAAATGCGAATGTCCGCTTGAGGGTCAATCTCGGCGAGCAAGTCGGCAATCGCGCGCTGGGCTTCGTCGCTCCAATTCGTCGACTTCAACTCTGCTGAATCGGACTCTGATATCGGTCCTGCGTCTGGGATCGTGACACATCGAGACAGCAATACTTCGCGTCGCAATCGTGCGGACGGCTGACGTTCGACCGCCAACAAGTCAGCAGATGTCAACGGGCGAAGGATTGCTGAATGGCTGTCGATTCGAAGTGTCTGTGCTTTTGGCGCTGGGGCATCGACAAGTCGAATGTCACCAACCTGGAACGAGACCTCCAGTTTTTCGGAGCATTCGGGACAGGCGGCAACGCTTTCAATTCCAGTTCCAAACAGGCTGCTCCGAAAGTCGAGCAGACTGGCGTCACGTTCACCGATCGTCCAGTTCGCAAGTTGTTCAACCGCGTCTCGTGGACGCGCAAGACTCAGCAGTGCCAGCCCTCGTTGCACCGGGCTTAGCCCGTAGGCTCGTTCCCACGTTGTCAAGAGGCTCGGCGCTAGCGCCCACTGAACCATGTCTCGCTATCCTTGGCACAGATCATAAAGAGATGTCGAAACCGCCGGTCAATTGGCCGGCTCTGTGAAGGTCACTTCCGTTGGTTCGACGACACTGTAGTCACGTTCCCAGCCTTCGTTTTCGAGCTTGATTGTCTGGATGGCAACCGCGTTGGCGTTCGCGTCAAGGTCCGGCATGGCCTGGTACTCGGAGACCCAGCAGCGGTAGATGACGTAGCGAATCACCATCTGCCCCGTCTCGTTGAACAATTCCAGCATTAAGTCCTTGCGGAAATCTTTGAGTGAGACTTCCTGGCCTGCAGCCGCCGATGGGTTCGGTGGAGCGTAGTTCCAAACTTTGTTGGCCCATTTTTCAAACTCGGTGTCGTGCGTCACTCCTCGTTCCAGAGTGATCGCTTCGTACTCAGTCCGTCCGGGTGACTTCCGGCTGGTGCTGGGATCACCACCAACCCGGTGTGTTACGACCTCGGTCTTTCGCTTGAGTCCGCCGACTTTGCTGATCCCGGCGACATAGTCGCCCCCCTCGACAAATTTCACTTTGAATTTGAAATTCTTGTAAGGGTCAAACCGGTGTTTATTCGCGCTGAATTCGGGCATGGATATTCAACCTCATGGGGTGAGTTGAGTGCAATCAGAGCAACTCGAAGTGCGTGTCGCTGCGGTGTCAGTCCACGCGGGCGGGCACGGTCGTCGCGATCAGGTCTCGATCTTGCCGGCCATTTGCTGGAACTTGATGATCACAAACTCGGCTGGTTTGAGTGGCGCGAACCCAACTTCGATGTTGACGATGCCGCGATTGATATCGCTTTGAGTTGTCGTCTCGCTGTCGCACTTCACGAAGTACGCTTCAGTACTCGTCTTTCCCTGAAACGCACCTTTGCGGAACAGGTCATGCATGAACGCGCCAATGTTCAGGCGGATCTGCCCCCACAACGGTTCGTCATTGGGCTCGAAGACGGCCCATTGAGTGCCGCGATAGAGGGACTCTTCCATGAACAGTGCGAATCGCCGAACAGGAAGGTATTTCCATTCGGACCCGAGCGCATCTGACCCGGCCAGCGTTCTGGCCCCCCAGACGACATTGCCGTAGGCCCGAAAGTTTCGCAAGCAATTCAACCCCAAAGGATTCAAGCGTCCGTTTTCAGGATCGGTCATTTTGACGGAAAATTCGCGAACACCCGCGATTCCGGCCTCGATGCCAGCCGGTGCTTTCCAGACGCCGCGAGCGACATCGGTTCGAGCACAGATTCCTGCCATCGCGCCACAGGAAACGAATTCCGCGATACGATTTCCTTTGAGCTGGTCTGCCATTTTCAGGCGAGGGAAAAAGATTGCTGCATTCCTGGTCCGAGGCTCGCCTCCCATGGATTGTCCCAGTTGTCCCATTCCACGCTCGGCTATATCGACCGACTTCCATGCGCTGGGCGCATCGATAAACAAGACAGCACGACGATCAACGCAATATTTCAACGCAGAGCTATAGGTGTCAGGGTCCACGTCGCCGTTTCGGTCGACAGGTGGGATACACAGGATGTTGAATAGGTCTGTCTTTTCGAGAGAGAATAGCCCCGTCTTGGCACCTTGATCACCCTTCAGTTCGGCTTCAGTAATCGCAGCACCGTTCTGGCCGCCAGCGGCTTGGGCGAATCCACTGCCATCGTTGACATCATCAAACCACTGGGACCCCGGCTTAACTTCGCCACTCGCGCCTGGGCGACTGGAAGGACTTTGACCGGTTTGAATCCGTACCAGATCGGATAGATCAGTCAGGACCGCGCGCACGCTCAAAGCATCGTCAGGATCGACGGAGAGATTGCGAAACTCTTCCAGTGCGCGGGACTCGGTATCATAAACGAATAGATTGAATCGCGAAGGGTTCGAGTCATTCTTATCCTTTGTTTCCAGATCAATCCGAACCCGAATCCTATTCCCCCATTCTCCAGGACTGGCTACCTCCAGTGGCAACCCGCCCGCATTGATCGTGGCAGGAACTGCGTTGGCTCCGGTGACGCGAATGATCAGCCCATCGCTGCCGCCATTGTCGAAGTACTGGAGTACCGCGTAACTCATTGAGCTGCTGACATTCAGGCCGCCGAACTTACGAGTGTATTCAGCAAAGCTCTGAACCCGAACAGGATCATTCGCAAGGCCACGCGGCGCGCTACCGATAAATGCGGTGATTGAGGTCGCCACCGGCGTTATCGTCCGCACTCCGCTAGGAATCTCTTCAATATAGACGCCAGGATATGTGGGTGTGACTGGCATTCGATGTCCTTAGTGCGAGTTGTTTTGAAGTCACTCCAATTTGCTGCTATTTCTTACATGGAGTACAAGCTGCCTCCGGGCATTGCTCGAGCCGCTGCTTTCGTGACTTACGGACAACTAGCACTGACACTTTTATTTCAAAAGGAAGATCGTTTCGGATGGCGATCCCTTGGATATCTTTGACTTCTGTCAGCGAGCAGATTCCGGGTTCAACAAATACTTGCGGACGACTGAGAGTATGATTGTTTTTCAACGCTCCCCAGGTCTCAAAGTCCTCTTTCGTATACCCGCCAGACTTGCTGGGCTCGGGCATTGCATCAATGAATTTGTAGTAAATCCGGCTGCAATCAGGCTTGATGATGCCGCTATGGTTCGTACATGAATCCTTGTCTGCCATGTATTTGTCCGACGAGATCACGATCATGTCGATGCAACTGACATCGCCAATCGGCAACTCAAATACTTCGCATTGGTTCCGACACACGGACTCCTCCAGCACCGGACCGTAAGACGAGGCTTCGAATTTGACTTCGCTCTTGATTTCAGGACCTTTGTCAATTTTCGCGGCGATCGACAGAGTCACGTACTGCGGCATGAAGCACCCTCAATTCGTTGTCGGAGAAAAACAAGTCACGGTGAACCGTGTGAGGGCAGCATCTCACTTGAAATCTTACGAATC
>DASYEA010001080.1:0-6355 GCA_036499265.1 Schlesneria sp.
AGGCCGCGTTGCTTGAGATCCTGAATCAACGCGTGGCACGGTTGATCGACATCGCGACATTGGCTGGGTAGTCGTCCAGCGACGTTCGCATGTGTATCCCAGTTGTTGATGTAGATCTGTACGAACCGCGTGCCGCGTTCAACGAGTCGCCGAGCCATGAGCGCGCTATTGGCGAAGGTACCGGGCTTCTTCACTTCATCGCCGTACATCGACAGCGTGGCTTCGGTTTCCTTGGTGAGGTCTGCGAGTTCGGGAACGCTGGACTGCATGCGATACGCGAGTTCGTATTGTTCGATGCGCGTGCGGGTTTCAGGATCGCCGAACTGGTTGTATGTCAGTTCGTTGAGTTGCTTAAGACCGTCGAGCGTCTTGCGACGGATTTCACTGGGGACTCCCGCTGGATTGTTGATATACAGGATTGGGTCGCCGGCGCTGCGGAACGATGTCGCCGCATGTTCGCCTGGCAGATAGCCTGCCTGCCACAACCGAGCCGAAATCGCTTGGACTTGCTCGGTGTTCGTGGGTTTGGCAACCATCACGACGAACGTCGGTAAGTCCTTATTTAAGGAACCAAGTCCATACGAGGTCCACGCTCCGAGGCAGGGCCGGCCGGTGAGCTGATTGCCGGTCTGCATGAACGTAATCGCAGGCTCGTGATTGATCGCCTCGGTGTGCATGCTGCGAATGAAACACATGTCATCGACCATTTTCTTGGTCCACGGCAGCAGTTCGGTCACCCACATACCGCACTTACCGGCCTGCTCGAACTTGAACTTCGAGGGAGCGATGGGGAAGCGGGATTGTCCCGAGGTCATCGTTGTCAGTCGCTGACCGTTGCGAATTGATTCCGGCAGGTCCTTGTCGTACCAGTCGTTCATGACTGGCTTGTAGTCGTAAAGATCCATCTGTGGCGGGCCGCCCACCATGTGCAGATAGATCACATGTTTGGCTTTCGGGGCATGATGCAGCACTGGCAGGTGCCCGGTTCCCGCGGTCGATTCAGTTCCTCGAGCAGAGTTATCGCCAAGCAACGATGCCAGCGCGGCACCGCCGAGAACATTCGATCCCCGTTGGAAGAAGTGCCGGCGAGTCATGTTCTGAAGATATTCTTGAACGGGATTCATGATGCTGAACTCCAACGCGTGACTGATAGCTGTTGCGTGTTTGCGAAACTGATCGGGGACGAGTTTCGAGTTACTTGTTGAGAACTTCGTCCAGGTTCAAGACTTCATTCGTCAGCATGGTCCAGGCTGCGAGCAGCGCGGGGTCGACTGTGGGATCTGCTTTCGATTCCCCCTCGGTGATCAGCTTCTTCGCATCTTCAGGATGAGACTGATAGAACTCTCGCAAATCGTTCAGCGAAGTCTGTACGATCGGCATTTCGTCTGCTCGGAACGGCCGAGCCAATAAGCGTTTGGCGAGAGTGTTCAAGCGGGTTACTTCATCGTTCGCTGCGGAATCCTTCAGAATAGTTTGAGCCAAGTGGCGGGCTGCTTCGACGAACTGGACATCGTTGAGCGTAACCAAGGCCTGCAGCGGAGTATCCGTTCGTTCACGGCGGACTGTGCAGAGTTCTCGTGCGGGTGCATTAAAGATCTCCATCGAAGCGGGCGGAGCGGCTCGTTTGATAAAGGTATACATGCTGCGGCGATAGAGGTTCTCACCGGTGTCGCGACGATAATCTCGTGTGTTGCTGCCGATCATGGCGACGGCTTCCCAGACCCCTTCAGGCTGATATGGCTTCACGCTGGGGCCGCCCAGCTTTGGCACAAGCAGGCCACTCGCCGCCAGGGCGTAGTCGCGAATCACTTCGGCGTCCATGCGGAACCGAGGTCCCCGCGACATGAACCGATTCGCGGGATCTTTCTCGAGCTTCTCTTTCGTGACGATAGCTGATTGCCGGTAGGTTGCTGACGTCACGATCAACTTGTAGAACTTTTTCATATCCCACCCCGATTCACGGAACTCGACTGCCATCCAATCCAGCAACTCCTGATCGGAAGGCAATTCACCGGCGATCCCAAAATCGCCCGACGTACGAACCAAGCCGGTCCCGAATAGTTCTTGCCAGAACCGATTGACGGTCACGCGAGTCGTAAGCGGGTGATTCGGCTCCAACAGCCATTTGGCCAGTCCCAGTCGATTCCTGGGATAAGCTTCGGGGAACGGCAATACCGCTGCAGGTGTCGCTGGCTTCACAGGATCCCGCCGCTTGTCGTACTCGCCGCGGAACAGGATGTAGGCCATCGCCTCTTCACCTTTTTCCTGCATCACGTGTGCAATAGTGCCGCGTGCCTTAATAGCGTTTTGTTCGGCTTCGAGAGCCGCAACCTTGGTGGAACGTTCCTGGAAGGCGGCATCATAGGCCCCCAGCCACCAGGGATAGACTTCATTCTTTTCAGCATCGGTCCGTTGATTGGCGGCTTTGGCCATAATGCCACTGAAGCGAGTTAGTTTCGCAAGACCTGAAATTTCGGCGGCCGTCAGGCTTCGCTTGTAGAGACGCAAGTCCTGAACGCCCGCGCCGCTGGCGGGTTGTCCACCAGACCGTTCACCAATGCGGAACGGAACAGTCGTACGGATCGAGTTACTGAGTTTATCCGCCTCGACGTTCGTTTTTTGCGGTACGCCATTGAAGTAGATCTTCAAGCCGGCAGCTTTACTGGAGCCATCATAGGTAATCGCCACGTGCGTCCATTCATTTGGCTTGAGCTGTGCCTGACTGATCGCCTTCAGAGCATCATTGGGCCAATGACTGACGAGGTGCATACCGACTCGGCGACCCTGGATCCACAGATCCCAACCTTGATAGCCTTCAGGCTTGTCCATGCGAGCGACAATGGCCCCGGCCGAATCATTGGCCTGCACCTTGACCCAGGCTGTGCAACTGAACGACTGATCTTTTTCGAAGTCGCCGACTTCAGGGAAGTCGCAGGCCGTGCCCTGTAGCTGCAATGCTTTGGAAGAGATGCCATCGATCCACTGAGCTGAATCGTTCAGCGTGACATCGTGCGGTTCCCCGTTCACGATGGCTCGCATCGACCTGCCACTACCTTCATTCATGGACGCATGAAAACTAAGGGCTTCGACCGGGAGCGTCGTGGCCAAAGTTTCGGGGGTCGCTGTTGCGAGCCACTCCTTAAAGACGGGGCGAGCTTCCTGCTTGCGTGTTTCAACGGATTGCTTTGCCTTATCGATCTCTCCACCGATGGTGTCAAACCGTGGTTTATCTGCAGCCAGCGGCACCGTGATAATTGGCGGCGTGTCTTTGACATTGCCGTCCATCGCGTTCTGAGTCGTGTTGTTAAAGAACGCAGCCAGCGAATAGAAGTCCTTGGCGCTGAATGGGTCAAACTTGTGATCGTGACAAACCGCACATCCGACTGTCATCCCGAGCCAAACCTGACCCACGGTTTCAGTTCGATCTCGGGCGTACAGAACCAAATACTCTTCCGCGATCGCTCCCCCTTCGCTCGTGGTGATATTGCAACGATTGAAGCCGGATTCGATCTGCTGATCCATTGTTCGATCTGGCAGCAAATCACCCGCCAGTTGATTGATCGTGAATTGATCGAAAGGAGTATTGCGATTGAATGCCGCGATGACGCTGTCTCGATACGTCCACATTTCGCGGAAGTTATCGAAGTGAATTCCGTGCGTGTCGGCATAACGGGCCGAGTCCAGCCAGTAGCGACCGCGATGCTCGCCCCAGTGCGGCGATTCCATCAGCTTGTCGACGAGGGACTCGTAAGCGTTCGGAGATTGATCGGCGACGAAGGCGTCGACGAGTTCTGGTGCTGGCGGAAGTCCGGTCAGATCGAGACTGAGTCGACGGGCGAGCGTGTGGCGATCCGCTTCAGGGGCAGGAGCCAGTCCCATTGACTCCAATTTGGCAAGCACGAACGCATCAATGGGATTGCGGACCCACGCCGCGTTCTTCAGCTTAGGAACGGCCGGGCGAACCGGAGCGATGAACGACCAGTGCGGCTGGTATTCTGCTCCGCTAGCGATCCAGCGTTTCAGCAGGTCCTTTTGATGGACGGTCAAGGTCTTTTTCGTCGCGGGTGGGGGCATGATCGCGTCAGGATCGTCCGAGAGGATACGCTCGATCACGCCACTCTCTTCGGGCTTCCCGGCGATGATCGCCTTCTTCATCGCAGCGGCATCCGCCTGATCCAGCCGCAGATCCGCCTTGCGCGAGGCACTGTCCGGGCCGTGACACGCGAAACAATATTCCGACAGAATCGGTCGGATGTCGCGATTGAAGACGATCGATTCGTCCTGAGCGAACGAGACTGTTGCCGCGCTGAAGACCATGGCAAGCGCTGCTGCAATCTGGCGAGTCGAGTTAATGTCAGTCATATGTATCCCTGCTGAAAGAAGCCACGAATTGTGGTCAATCAATGCTACTTACCGATTTCGTTTGCTCGTTGTCGAACTCAGATCACGACGCGGACGTGCCGTTACTTGCTGCTGTTCATTACTCGGCGCAGTCGGCAGCGCTTTGCTCCAGTGCTTGATGCCGGACCGAATATGGTACGACATGGCCCTGGTTGCTTCGACCCGTTTTTCTGCCAACAGTGCGTCGACGATCGCCTGATGCTCGCGAGCTTCTTCGGTGAGGCGGTGGTAGTCCTGCCGGTCACTGTCGTGTTGCCAGGAAACGTCGCGAAATGTGCGGAACAGAATGTTCAGTCGTTTCAGTTCATTGACGAGAAACGTATTGCCGCAGGAACTGGCGATCAGGTCATGCAGGCGCGAGTCGACTTCGCGAGCCCGCGCGATGAATCTCGGTCCGGTTCGTGACGTGGGAGCCGTGAGTCGCTTCAAGTCCTGGGACAAAGAGACGAGATCAGCTCGCTCAATCTTGCCACAGGCGCTGCGAGTGGCTTCGCATTCCAGTGCTTTGCGGACCAGGCAGACTTCGCGAACTTCTCGTGCTGAAACCCGTCGGACGATCGCCCCACGATTGGGTTGTAGGTCAATCACGCCGATACCAGCCATCGTGATCAGCGCTTCGCGAATGGGGGTATGACTAACACCAAATCGCTCGGCCAACTCCTGGGTCACCAGATGTTGTCCCGCCTGGATGCGGCCGTGGAAAACATCCGTCAGCAACGACTCGACGATCGTGTGCCGACGCTGTCCGTGGTCGCAGTTCAGTTGCTCTGCCGAGGCCATGTCACCCTTCTTTCGAGGTACATCTGGGCTGGTAGTCTTGTCACCTTAGCAAAACCGACGGGAAATCGACAAGTGGATTCTATAGAATCAGAGATTGATTCTGCAGAAATGTGCAGGGGAAGAATTCCGTACGGAGCGACGATTTGTCTCTGCGATGACGGCCTGCTGGAGCGATGAACTGCACTTGAGTTCTGGAGCGAGGTCATCTTGCGATCCCCCAGAGGGAGCCGGAATCATCGACTGCTTGTCATCGCCACCCGCCGCAGATCTGCCCCTCTTTATCACGTTCTTTATCACGTGAAGAACAGCTGAATTCCAGCGGGTGGCTGATCTCGATCAGACAAAAGTCTCCGCAACGCCACGTCGATGGTTCAGGACGTTGACATTGCGATTACGTAGGCATAGTTTGATATGGCTTTCCGAATGATGGACAATGCATTCGCATTCTTTCTTGAATTCTCGTCTCCTCAGGATTCGCGGCACATGACATCTCAGACCTTCCGCAGACGCGTCGGTTTTACGTTGATCGAACTCCTGGTCGTGATTGCAATCATCGCCGTGCTGATCGCGCTGCTGTTGCCGGCCGTGCAGCAAGCACGCGAAGCGGCTCGGCGGACGCAGTGCAAGAACAACATGAAGCAGCTTGGTTTGGCGTTGCACAACTACCACGACACCGCCAAGCAATTTCCACCGGGGAGTTTCGTAGTCGACGATACTCACTGGACGGTCAATCGTGGCAACATGCTGACCCAGTTGCTCCCGTATTTCGATCAAGCTCCTCTGTATAGCGCATTCAATTTCAATGTCGCGGATTTGGACACGATCGCGCTTCCCAACGGCCAACTGCTTTGCAAGACGGTCCTCCCCGCACTCTTGTGTCCAAGCGACGGGACGAACGGTAACGGCACCCTGGCGGGCATGGGACAGAACATCTCACCACAATCAGATTCCCGTGCCGTCACAAACTATGCCTACTCTCAAGGTGCGCAGAATTCAGAATGTGCGCCGGGTTGGAACATCGTGAACAGCAACGGTAGCTGGAGCCATGGCGATACGCTGGATTCAAGTCAAATTTCAGGGGCATTCGGTCACAAAGCATGGGGCGCCGGTCTTCGTGACCTGACCGACGGCTCGTCGAACACGATTCTGATGGGCGAAACACGTCCGAAGTGTT
>DASYEA010001081.1:0-5199 GCA_036499265.1 Schlesneria sp.
ACTCGCATTCACCCCAGAGCGCGATGCTTGATCGCGCATATGGCACCTAATGCCTGTTGAAGATCTCTGCAAGTTGCCAACACCGGCATAAGTCTGCGCGCTCATGATTCGCGTCGAATTCGTGTCCGAAACTCTGCAATCTGCACACTCAAACGCTGTTTTTCGGGGTCTAATCAGCACCAATTGCTCTTGATCAAAATGAAATTGTTGCTTTGAGCAGAAGACGTGCGTAGGATGGTGACCGGCTCCAGCAAAGTTCGTAAAATTGAGCTGGAAAACGAAGGAGTGGCAGGTGGATGCCGGTCGATGATTTCTCCAAGAATCTTGTTGACATTCAGCATCACCAACAGAACAATACCGTCGCTTTCGGTGAATGCCTACCTGTTGATCTCTCCCGTTTACAAAACAGATTTCTTCTGCAATTGAATGAAGTGTGTTGGTGTGCGCAAGTTCACCAATGGGGAAGATCGTTGATAGGCCGCGTTAATCGTTTCTGATGACCTAGTGGAATACAAGTTTCTGTAATCTCGGGTTTTAAAACAGAGTTAGTTTCGGGAGATTGGGCGAATGTCGTTCGACTACGACGTAGACGAAATGGAATCTGAAGAACTAGAGTACGAAGCCGTTGAAGCGGGAAGTGAGTTCGGCTCCGAATTCTCTGGTAGCTTTGAAGAGATCGACTTCGATTCTCTCGGGATTGATCCCGGCGAGCCAACGACCGCCAAGCCCGGTACAGAAGAAAAGGTTCTGATGCTGGCTGCCCGCTATGCTGCGGGGGTGCCGCTGTGGCACGACGAAGACTGCTACGATCACGGCCCTGGCCAATCGCTGGCACGCCTCATCCGCAAGCCTTAATCTTGCTTGTCGGATAATCTGAAAATCGGACATCAACAGCCTCGTCGCACATCCTGCGACGAGGCTGTGAGCATTTTCATCCCCCAAAGTAGAAGGCACACTCCGTGTGCCGATGTTTTCCAAGTGGTTGATAGCCATTGAATCGGAAATCCGCGGCCGGGAAATCATCAGCTTGCAAGCACATAATTACCCCAATTGGTAAGTACCGACTCACTACTCAATTGCCCGCATTGATCCCTCAATTCGGTTATCCCGCTTCGTCACGAATACCAACGCATTCAACTTGACTCGTGTCCCTTGCCCGCAATAGAAACATCCGCAACGCATCCCCGCCAAGTGAACGGCTGAGGGCGATGTTATCGGGCCCTCTTTCCTCCGGATCCCTCTCGCTCCAGCACGTGCTCGGCTCGTTCCTCTGCAGCCGTCGCATCGATCAAATGCGAGTCCCCTGCATTTCCGGTTCAACAAGGTACAGAACTGTAATTCTAATTGATCCTGTTGGCCCGCTGTGGCAACGGATCTCCAATCGAAGATGTGGTCTACCCTCTGAATGGATTCGGGGTTTTTGCGCATGGATGCCGCGCTGTTAAAGCGATCGATGAATCTCTCGGTGGCCGAAGGTTCGCTGGCAACGATCATGGGGACACTGACAAGTGGTGTCTTTTTGACCGGCTTCGCTCTTGAGATGGGGGCGACCCGCCTGCAGATTGGTGTTCTCTCGGCATTGCCGATCTGCGCGAACCTGGTGCAACTCGGTGGTGCCTACTTGCTCGAACGCCGCGGTGAATGCAAAAACCTCTGTCTGATAACCACGGTCATCGGCCGTTTGCTCTGGCTGCCGATCTTCCTGGTTCCATTCTTGTTTGCAAAGAGTGGGCCATTCGCCATCTGGGTCATGATCGGCGCCTTTGCCATCGGCAGTTTTCTCAGCTCGATCGGCGGGGTGGCCTGGTTGTTGTGGATTAAGGATCTGATTCCCAAACAACAACGTGTCTCATTCCTGGGCCGGCGACATCTCTTTAATACCGGGCTTTCGCTGGTTGCGGGCATGATTGCTGCGATAGGGTTGGATTGGGCGAAGCAAAACGGTCAGTCTTCACTGGGATTCCTAAGCGTCTTCGGCGCAGCGATGCTCTGCGGGTTGATCGGTATGCCATTACTCGGAGCCATTCCCGCCCCGGGGCCCGCCCATCCACATCAGGCCTCATTTCGCCAATTATTCTCCGACCCACTTCGCAATCCAGACTTCCGCAAGTTGCTCGGCTTCTACGGAGTCTGGAACATCGGATTGCAACTGGCGCAGCCATTTTTCGCAGTCTATATGCTACAGAAGATGCATCTCTCGTTCGGCTGCATCACCGCACTCGCCACGATGTCCAGCGTCCTGGGAATGCTGACGACAAGCTTCTGGACGCGACTGTGCGATCAGTTCGGAACGAAGCCCATCGTCTTAATTGCGACGATTGTCGACCTGGTGACCACCATTGCCTGGGTCTTCATGATGCCGCAGTGGTTTGGCCTGCTCGTGTTGATCAATTGTTCGGGCGTCTTCAGTGCACCCTTGGCGATGGGGCCCAACAACATCCTGCTGAGACTAGCTCCTGAGAAAAATGCCGCCTTCTACCTGGCGATCTTCAATTCCATCGTCGGGACAGCGGCCGCCGTTGCCGCCATCGTCGGCGGTCTCATCGCCACCATCTTCATGAACTGGTCCCTCAGTCTCGGCCCGATCGAACTTGGCGGTTTGAAGCTCGTCTTCATCTTGTCCGCTGCCGTTCGCCTGCTGAGCCTGCCACTGTTGGCTCGCGTCGTGGAACCCGATGCCGGCTCCGTCGCGCAGATGATCCGCGTGTTGCGATTCCGTCAAACACCGGCCACCCCCGCCGTCGTCAACGAAAAGCAGGCCGCGTGAAGACTTGGATAAGTAGGTTATGCTTCAGCATAACTTTGACATGCGGCGACACTTGCTTCGCGTGAGCCACCTACCACGAATCGCCAACATGAATGCCCGACCAGGAGAGCCCCCAGGCGGCGACAAGGGGCAGGGCGACCAGCGCGGCCTTCGCTGACCAGGCCGCGATTCCCTTGAGCTTCGCTAACGGCCCCACTTCGAACAGCCAAAGCATGAGCGGTGCGATAGCGATCAATGCGATCGTCGGCGGGTTGATCGCGTCGTTGATCTCGGCTGTCAGCAATTCACCCGCCAAGAGAATGCATGCTGGGCCAATCAACCCGCGGATGATCGCTGTATCACGCGTCCACAGGAACGCCAGCACCCCACCTGCCAGGCCGGCTGCTCCGGCGGCACCCAGGAAGCCGATCCGAATACTGAAGGCAAACGCGACCAGGGCCGAACTGCTGGCCACTGTGGCGGCTAATGCGATGAAAACGGTAGCAGCACTCTTAGGCCGTGTCAGCAGTCGATCCAGCAGGTTCCAAAACATCGCCACGCCAAGCGCGAAGTTGATCACATACGTCATCCGCATCGGAGCGAATGAAGCTCGAGACGGAATCAGAAACCAAGCCGCGGCGAGCGAAAACAGCGTGACAACGACCAATCGTTCGATCGTCCCCACACCAGTCACAATCGCAATCGGTCCCATGATCGCAGCGCAAGCGACAAGCCACGGCAGCCACTGCCAATGCAGCGTCGGCGATAAGTTCCGCGGTTCGAGATACGCGTAAGCCGCCAGAAACCCCGCCGCAATTCCCAGCGCCCCTGCATAACGCGCGGCACTCGCACGCGAGAAGCAGACGGAAGTCAGTAGTGAGACGACCACCGAGACTGCGATCGAAATCGTGATCCCGATGAATGAGGCAGCCATGAACGTTTAGCCACGGGTCGAACGCGGATGAAGAGGGGAACAATCTCGCCAGGAGATTGGGTCTTCGTGAACAACGCGACAACGATCGCGTCAATTGAACAAGTATGATGTCGATGTTGAGGTCTTCGACATTGCATCGAAGACCTCAACGTCATGGAACTATGGCATCTCGCGAGATGATGTTTCTGATCTCTGTCGCTTAACTCTCAGCCTCGCCCCTCGCCCTCTAGGCTGGTCCTGGCTTCGCGTCGGTCTTCTCGCCGACAACGACTTTCAACTCGACCTTCTTTTCCACTTTTTCAGTCTGGGGTGAGGACATACCAAACTCGGATCGGTCAATGGTAAAGTCGGCAACCAGCGATACTTTGCCGTCTGCAATCGCGACGGTTGCTGGGAAGGTGATCGGCTTGGTCTCGCCGTGCATTGTCAGATCGCCAGTGATTGTGGCCTTGCCGCCATCTGCGGTCTCGACCTTCGTCGATTGGAACTTGATCTCGGGAAACTCTTTCGTGTCCAGAAAGTCAGGGCTCTTCAAGTGAGTCGTCAGCTTGCCGCCGATTTCGGTCCAGGTCGAATCGGTCAGGATGTCGAGCGACACGGCGGTCAACTTGCCGGCATCGACAGTCAGCTTGCCCGAAAACTTCTCAAATCCACCCGTTCGTGGATCTGGCTTCTCACCGACGTGAGCCCCCACGAACATCACCTTCGAATTTTCAGGGCTCAATTCAACTGCACCGTCGGTCACCTTAACCGGCGAAAGTGCATCACCCTTCACAGAGGCGGCTTCGCTCGCCGTGGAAGCGGTCGATTCCCCTAGATCAGAAGTGGACTTCTCAGCACTTCCAACCGTCGGTCTCTGCACAGGCGGCTTCGAAGGAACACTCTTTTCGCATCCCACCAACAACACCGCACCGGTCAACAAGAATGCATGCAACTTCATGGACGATCCCTCATTCACACAGACGCAAAAATAATCCCGGCCCACTGTGCAGCGATGATACAAGCCCGTCCAGCGTTCGTCGAATGCGTCGAGAGCCGTTGTCGCGCCGACAGTTCTAGGCAACGGTGATCCTTGATATAAGTCATGTGAGTCTGTTGCTGCTATCTTCGACTTGGATGACGCTCAACACTCAGGCCCCTCGGTACCTCGCAATGATCAATCGTCCCTTAGTCCCATTCATGTTGCTGGTAGTCTTATTGATCGTTGGGTGTGCCAAGGAATCGCGGTCTGTGCTTCCGCAGCCCGCGCTGAAGTTCTTAGCCGAAGGTGTTGCAGCTCAGGAAGCGGACCAGCTCGATCGAGCTATTGAAAACTTCACCGAGGCTATTCGCCTGGATCCGAAACTTGTCATCGCTTATGACTTTCGAGCTTTGGCATCTGTCGCGAAAGGCGACTTCAAGGCCGCGATCCGAGATACTTCCAAAGCAATTGAATTAGATCCGAAATCAAAACAGTCCCACGTCACTCGAGGGAAAGTTTACATTTCAATGGGTGACTATGAGGATGCAATTAAGGACC
>DASYEA010001082.1:0-8135 GCA_036499265.1 Schlesneria sp.
ATCGACATCCTGGTCAACAATGCCGGAGTGGCTTACTACGGTCCCACGCATTCGATGACGGCGGCGCAATGGGATTGGCTACTGAATATTAATCTGCTCGCCCCGATCCAGATCACGCGTGAGCTATTACCGATTCTGCTCGAACGGCCAGACGCTCACATCTTGAATGTGTGCAGCATCAGTGGACTGGTGGCGGGCGGACGCTTTGCAGCCTATCACACCAGTAAATTCGGGCTGATCGGCTTTACTGAAGCCATCCGAGCCGAATATGGACGCCGAGGCCTGGGTGTCTCGGCACTCTGTCCCGGGCCGGTCCTCACGAACTTGTATAAGTCGTGTGCGTCAGCGAAGAGTGACAAGTCCGTGCCACACCCGCCGCGATGGTTGTGCTGCTCGATCGAAGCCGTTTCGAAGGCGGCCATTCGGTGTATCTATCGCGACAAGCGGATGAAGCTTGTTGGGCCATTGGCGCACCTGCTGGCCTGGTCAAAATGGCTGGCTCCAGGAGTTCTCGATCTCCTCAACCATGCCAGTCGCAAACGTAAGAAACCTGCCAAGGTTGAAGCAGAGACACGCCGGGCTGCTTGATCGGGCAGACGCAGCTCCGGATTCCTTCTCGTTCCCAAGCTCCAGCTTGGGAACGCAAGTCTTCGAAGCTCTGCTTCGTGTCTATGCCGACTGATCTCGAACAAGAAATCCGGCTTTGTAGGTTATGCTTCAGCATAACTTTCTCGTCTTCGGCGGTATTTGATGGCGTCGACTGTGAATCTGAAGAGCTATGCTGAAGCATAACCTACGCACGACGTTCTACTCTCGGTGGCTGGTGCCGGCTTGCTTCAGGAATCGCAGTGTCACCTTGTGGACGATCCATTCGCCGAGTCTGGGGAACGCCTGGCAGAACGTGAAGATCGGCCGCAGGGCCGGGACGTTCACGATCAAGTCGGGGCGATCGCCTTTGATTGACTTGACCACCGCGCGAGCGACCGCTTCGGCCGTTGTGGAACCGAGGTACCAGGGGACGCCTCGACCGATCCGCTGTTTCATCACTTCGTAGATGCCGCCATCATTGGCGAAGCCGGGGCAGATCGCCGACGAACTGATGCCTCTGCTACGGTACTCGCCCCGCAGTGCTTGCGTGAAGGCGATCATTCCCGCCTTCGAGGCTCCATAGGCCGCTCCATAGGCCGGTCCCTGTTTGCCAGCGATGGACGCCATGTTGACGATATGACCGCGACGAGCCTGGACCATGTGCGGCAGGACGAAGCGAGTCAGCAGCAGCGTGGCAGTCAGGTTGACATCGATCGTGCGGCGAATGTCGTTGGGATCCAGTTCGTGGTACGACCGAAATGCCTCGATCCCCGCGTTGTTGACCAGCACGTCGATCGCGCCGTACTCCGCGATCGATCGTTCGACCAATTGCACCAACTGGCTCTCGTCCGAGACATCGGTCGGGACAACGAGGGCCTTCACACCGAGGCCGCGAATCTCGGTGGCCACCACTTCTAATGCGTCGACAGAACGAGCCGCCAGCACCAGATTCATCCCTTCACGAGCGAGCGCGCGTGCGACTCGCACGCCCAACCCGGCGGATGCACCGGTAATTACTGCAGTACGTCCCTTGAGATCTTTCATGGCGTCAGCATTCTTCAACGTGAGGTGGTTGCGGAAGTCCTGAGTCTGGCTGAGGTGTTCACGCCGCAGTCCGTTCTGACTTCGCGATGATCTCTTCCAGTTCGTCGGCGATGCCACCGTTCAATGTTGTTTCCAGCTCGATGAGGCAATCCGCAACTGTTGAACCGTCCATCAAACGGTGATCGTAGGAGAGCGTGACACGGCAGCAGCCGTTGGCATCCAACGGTCCGTAAGTCAGATTACTGGTCAGAAACGCGGGGGGATCTTGAATCTCGACCCCTTTGCTTGCCAAAGTCGACAGGAAGAACGTCCCGACTCGTTTAGCACGTTTCGAGCCAGCAAAATTGAGCGTCCATCCCCAGAAGCATCGACGAAGCAAGGTCGGCAGACCGCTCAGCCGCCACTGCTGCAGGAAGATTTTTTCGACAGGCTCGGTCTGGTACTGATCCAGCGCGTGTTGCATTTCCTCCAATGATCGCTGCTCGGGCTGAACAAATCGAGACCAGAATAGCCACGGTTCGCCGCGATGGTCTCGTTGCGTGGCCAACATCGCGACGCTGTGTGGATGCTCCAGCACGTGCGGCCAAGGCCAGTTGATGTACGACTGCCTGAGGACTGGATGCTTCTGTGCGACCAGTGCGAATGCCTTGATGAACAGCAACGACCACGAAATCCGCTGGGGCAGTCGAATGCGCAGGTCTGCGAGTCGACTCAGGTCAGCACGCCGATCATGGGCACACGTTGGGACACGGCGGTTGTAATGCAAGACATCGATCGTCAGCCGCCGACTGCGCGAAACTGCCAATCGTCGAGATTTCTGTGAATCCGGCATCCCTGCCTCCCCCCGATTCGCCGTGGTCATTGAAGGTGAGTTTTATCAGTAACCGAGCAACGTCGGAAGTGCATCCGCGCTTTGGCACTGTGCGGGCCCGCGATCGCGAAATCAACTGTCAGTAAACGTACACTTTTTTGGGGAAAACTGACAAAAACAGGGCCATTTTGTCTCCAATTGTCAAAAACTGTCTTGGGGTGTCAAAATCTGTCAGTGGCAACTTTGAAGAAAGTTCCCAGGTTTGCCAAACATCATCTTGATCAGCGCACCACAAACGGGACAATCGTCTTCAGGACGAAAGTCGTAGGTGTACCGTAACCAACGGACACGCCTCTGGGCCGCTCTCTTAGCGGAAGATCAGAGGTCCCTGTTCCTCAGTTGAGATAACGAAGGCCACGCAACGGCATGGCTTCCTGAGCGGTGGGCGTAAGCCCCCTGGCCCAGCAACACACAACTCCTCCTATCATATGGGTTCACATGACAACTCAATCGCCCTCATTCGTCGCCTCGTCGCGGGTCTCCCGACGTCAGGAGGCCCGCGCCGAACTGAGGAGAGAAAATCTTCACCCCCCTCAAAACCCTGTCATGGACTGACAAACTCTGCCAAATCGTAAGGAAACAGACCCCCAAGATCGCGCATTCCTCCTTCTGCCCACACCACGAAACGACCGTCCCCAATAGAGACCCTGTGACCATTATCGATGGTGGTCTGCGACCGGGCTTCGCTATCATATTGAGAACTGCAACTGGATCCGCAAAGCGCTAAATCAATTGGAGCCACGATGCTGGGGCGATTCTATTTTCTCGCAGCACTGATCGCGATCGAACTCGTGGCAGGTAACGCCTTTGCTGACGCTGGTGCAGGTGATCGGTTCTCGCGTGACGTGGCGATGATCTTTGTCAAACGCTGCCTGGAATGTCACAACGAACGAGACGCGTCTGGCAAATTGGTTCTTGTCGACAAAGCGTCACTCGCTGCTGGCGGTGAGAGCGGCCCCGCGGTGATCTCGAAAGATCCCGAACACAGCAACTTGCTGGACCGAGTCGTTTCCGGGGAAATGCCCCCTCCAAAACGAGGCATTTCGCAAAAGCTGACCGCTGCAGAAATCGATGCTTTGAAGACGTGGATCGCCGAAGGTGCGGTCTGGCCAGAGGGGCGAAAGCTGGATCTTTACGAAGCGACCAGCGAAGTCCGCGGCGGACGTGATTGGTGGTCATTGCAACCGGTGCGGCGTCCTTCGATACCGACGAATGCCAAGTCGGATATGAACTCGCCGATCGACGCCTTCATCCGCGCGAAGTTAGAGACCGTTCCAATGCAGCCATCACCTGCAGCCAGCCGCGCGACACTGATCAAACGGATCGCGTTCGATTTGGTGGGACTTCCCCCGACCTACCAAGAGATCCAAGAGTTTGAAGGTGACGCGGGCCCAGATGCGTACGAACGACTCGTCGATCGCCTGCTGGCGTCGCCGCATTTCGGAGAACGCTGGGGACGCTACTGGCTTGATGTCGTGCGGTATGCAGATACCTGTGGCTATGAACGCGATCAGGAGAAGCCGTTCGCATGGAAGTATCGCGATTGGGTTGTGCGGGCGATCAACAAGGACTTGCCTTACGATCGATTTGTCGAGCAACAACTGGCAGGCGATGAGGTCTCAGATCGTAGTGAAGCGTCGGTCATCGCGACGGGCTTCCTTCGATTGGGAACCTGGAATGATGAACCGAATGACGCTGATGAGTACAAGTACGAGCGTCTGGAGGACATGGTTCACGTGACGTCGACCGCGTTCCTCAGTCTAACGGTGAAGTGTGCTCGGTGTCATGATCATAAGTTCGATCCGATTCCCCAAACCGACTATTACCGGATGGCAGCCGCATTCTGGCCGGGTGCCATCGAGCCGCGTGGTCGCGAGTTGCTTGGCGGCCCCACCAAGGATGAGCTTGGTTTTGAGGTCATGGGTTGGACGGATATTCGGCAGCCCCCTCCCCTGCGATTGCTTCGCAAAGGTGAGCCGAAGCAACCACAGGAAGTGGTCGATCCAGCACATTTGTCGATTGTTCCGACTTTGAACCAAGCGTTAGATCCAGCGCCGTTGGGGGCCAGCACGACTCATCGACGTCGACAACTGGCCGAATGGATTGCCGCCAGCAAGAATCCGTTAACACCGCGAGTGCTGGTCAATCGACTCTGGATGAATCACTTCGGGATGGGGTTGGTCCGATCAGCGGATAACCTTGGCTTCACTGGCGACAAGCCGACTCATCCAGAACTGCTGGACTGGCTCGCTTCTGAAGCGACGTCGAGTGAATCGGCTTCAGCGAGTCATTACTCCTCGCTGAAGAAGCTTCACCGATTGCTGGTGACAAGTGCCACTTATCGACAATCGTCGCTGCATCCGAAACAGGACGAGTACGCACAGTTGGATTCTGGCAATCATTTGTGGTGGCGAGCCGAACGACGACGACTGGAAGCGGAACCACTGCGCGATCGGATGCTGTTTGTCGGCGACGATCTGGATACACGAATGACCGGTCCGGGATTCAAGCCGACGATTCAGGCCGAAGCACTAGAGGGGTTGTCGCAAAAGGATGCCGCCTGGAAACCGTCGCGCACCGAAGAGCAGCGTCGCCGCGCGGTGTACATGTTTTCCCAGCGAAGTTTGTTGCCGCCATTGATGACAACATTCGATTCCTCTGACACCACCCTGCCCTGTGTGCAGCGGCCGGTATCGACTGTGGCGCCTCAGGCTTTGGCGTTGCTGAACAACTCGTTCTCTCACGAACGAAGTCAGGCTTTGGCGCTACGCGCCATGGAACCTGAGGGAGACTTGCTTGCCCAGGCTATCATGAATCCAGCGCCATCTGAAAAGAGTATTGCATATACGGAAGACGATCGTCGGATCCGACTGGCATGGCAGTATGCTCTGGGCCGCGATCCGTCGAATCAGGAGATGGCCGACGCCAGGCAGCACTTCGAATGGCAGGTGGCGCATTTCGGCCGAACCCAATTCCCCACCCAAGACTCCATATTACCTCGTGCAGGGATGGCACTGCACCTTTCAGCAGATAAGGGCGTGACTCGTGATGAGGATGATCTCGTTGTCAGTTGGAAAGATCAGTCGGGGCGGAATCACCATGCGAGTCAGCCGATTGCATCGCAACGACCGCGGCATGTAAGAAATGGGCCGCCCCCACGCTGGTCAGTGCAGTTTGACGGCCAGAAGAGGTTTCTGCATCTGGCCGGTCAAGTTGTCACATCACAAGCTTTCGCGATCTTCGCCGTCGTTACCGATCAGTCGGACACCGTCGCTCATCGCGAAATCTTTTCGAATTGGGATGGAGCTGGAAATGTGGGGAGCAGTCTGTTCTTTGGCATGACCGGGACCAAAGGTGCGAGACTGAGCGACGATTTTTCCGGAGTCGGTCACGTCTCTCATCGTTCGGAGCTGTTCTTGTTATCCGGTCAAAGCGGACCGACGGGGACTGTGGTGCAACAGAATGGCACCGATCTCGCCTCACGCAGTTCTCCGCTGAGTCCTCGCAATTTGAAGGGACCTTATGTCATCGGACAGCAGGGCAACATTGACGGAGAGTACTGGCACGGTGACATCGCCGAGTTGATCATCTATGACAGGGAACTGAAATCCGACGAACGCGATGCTGTCAATCGTTACCTCATGAAAAGGCACGGTCTGCAATCATCGAATGAGCAACTACGCGATCCGCGGTTCCTGGCGCTGGCTTCACTTTGTCATGTGCTGCTCAACACGAACGAATTTATCTACGTGGACTGAGTGACAGGAACTGAGAAACGCTGCGCCAAGTATCGGATCGAACAAGGATTAAGTCATGACATCCCAATTCCCTTGCCGTCAAAGTCGCCGCGAATTCGTGTGGGACATGGGGGCCGGTTTCACTGGACTGGCGCTGACGGGGTTGCTTTCGCGAGACGGATTCTTCGAACGCGTCGGGTATGCGAGTGAGCAAGCCGCAGTCAATCCGCTTATGGCAAAGCCGTCGCCGACATTTGGTCGTGCGAAGAGCGTGATCTTCCTGATGATGAACGGTGCGCCGAGTCAGGTCGATACGTTCGATCACAAGCCCGTACTGGAAAAGCTGGCGGGCCAACCGTTGCCCGAAGGGAAAAAGTTCACGAACTCCGGTGGCCGCAAGGTTGGGTTTCTGACGCCGTCATTTCGTCCTTTTCGACCGGGGGGACAATCGGGGCTGATGATTTCCGACTTCTTCCAGAACGTGCGGCAACATGCAGACAAGTTGGCGGTGATCAAGTCGTGTCATACGGACAGTCATGCTCATGGGTCCGCTCTGGTGGCGATGAACACCGGTAAGACATTTATTGGTCGGCCGTCGCTGGGGAGTTGGGCGGTCTATGGATTGGGGACGGAAAACGAAAGTCTGCCCGGTTATGTTGTGATCCTCGACAAACGTGGTGGGCCGATCAGTGGCCAGCCCAACTGGTCGAGCGGCTTCATGCCATCGACCTACCAGGGAACACTGTTCCGACCTGTTGGCGATCCGATTCTTGATCTTCGAGGTCCCGACTATCTCGATCGCGCTGCCCAACGTTCGCAGCTTGACCTGCTGGCTAGGCTCAACGATGCCCACATGGCCGTCCGACCGGGGGGTAGCGATCTGGCGTCACGTATCAATTCCTATGAACTCGCGTTCCGCATGCAGGCCGAAGCGCCCGAGGCCGTCGATCTGTCGAAGGAGTCGAAAGCGACTCAGGAGATGTATGGGATTGGCAAGCACCCGACTGATGAGTTCGGACGCAACTGTCTGGTCGCGCGGCGGCTGGTCGAACGGGGCGTCCGCTTCGTGCAACTCTATTCGGGCGGCGGACACCTTGAAGAGACTTGGGATGCCCACAAGAGTATTGAAACGAACCATGGACAACACGCTGGTGAGGTCGATCTGCCGATTGCTGGTCTATTAACAGACTTGGAGCGTCGCGGGTTGCTTGATGAAACGCTGGTTGTCTGGGGAGGCGAATTCGGCCGCATGCCATTCAGCGAAGGAAAGGGCGAGCCAGGCCGCAATCATAATCCGTATGGCTTCAGCATGTGGCTGGCAGGTGGTGGTGCAAAGGGAGGAACTTCCTACGGCGAAACCGACGAGTTTGGATTTGAAGCGGTCAAAGACAAGGTCCACCTGCACGACTTGCACGCCACGATTCTGCATCTGTTGGGGATCGATCACGAACGCCTGAGCTACTTCCACCAAGGTCGCGACGAGCGGCTGACCGATGTGTTTGGAAATGTTGTTCAAGGCGTTGTGGCCTAGTTGTTTTGATCACACGAGTTCTGACAGGACGGAATAGGTTTCTGATGCCCACGATTATGGAATGGACTCATACCGTTGCGACGGCCGACTTGGATGATCTGGGGCACGCGAACAACATTTCGTATTTGAAATGGATGCAGTCAGCAGCACTCGCGCATTCTGCGGCGCAGGGTTGGCCAGCCGAAGCGTACGCGGCACTCGGTTGCGGTTGGGTCGTTCGTTCCCATTTCATCGAGTACCTGTCGTCAGCCTTGCTGGGTGACAAGATCGTCGTGCGGACCTGGGTTGCCGAGATGAAGAAGGTCACATCACTCCGGCGATTCCTCATTTTGACAACGCGCGAGTTGAGCGAAGTGGTGCTGGC
>DASYEA010001083.1:0-1749 GCA_036499265.1 Schlesneria sp.
CAAGGTTCATCATTCCGGGATTTGAAATTTTTCCTCGCATCTTCTTTGGATAGCAGCTTGCCGCGGTCGAAGACATCGACAAGTTGCGGAATGCCCTCGCTTGGCTCATGTCGAACGATAAAATGTCCAGGCAATCCAACACCGACGACGTTCAGGCCCATGTGTCGTGCGATCTCGATGTAAAGCACGGCCAGGCTGATCGGCAGGCCTTCTCGATCATCCAGTACCTCATTCAGATAGCTGTTCGATCGATTATCGTAATCGGTGCGGCTGCCATGGAAGCCTTGTTCGTCGAACAGGTATCGATTCAACGCGGTCAGCTTTGCGGCCTCGGTGGCGTCCTTCGGAAGATCCGATTGAGCCCGGCGCGCGTGGCGTTCCACATCTTTGACGTAGGCCTCAATCTCAAGTTCGGGATTGTCCAGCTTGGATATCAGCAGCCCGGCTTTCAACAGATCAATTTTCTCGTCCTTGGATGCCACCACTTTCTGGAATTCCGTCAGCGTCCGCTTCAATTGCAGATTGGCGGCGAGCTTGCGAGCTCGCGCAGCTTGCTGCTCCAACTTGACCGCTTGCGATTCCAGTACGGCAATCGCGTCCTCACCTTCGGAAGTCAGCGACTCGGCAGCGCTTGAGAGACTCACGTCGGTCGACAACTGAGCGATCACTTTCGAGACGCGGTCAACGGTTTCCGTCGTGGGTTGAGTTCGCGAGATCGTCGGGGCGACGTGAAAGCCTTTGAACTCGGCTTCCGTCTGTCGAAATTTGCACAGCCCCACCTTGCCCGACGTGTACTCTTTGTCGGCCTCATCGATCACCAGTTCATCGTTGATGTAACATTGGATGCGGCCTTTTTCAACGCGTACCTTCAGCCAGTTCCAACCCGTCTTGTGGAGATAGGGCGTCCGAATCTCGCGCAAGACTTTCCACGTGTTGAAATCGGGGCCGTCGAAGCGGCTGAGTCGTACGCCGCCGTTGCTGGGATAGAATCCATAGTGTTTGTCAGCACCATCGGCATGGAAGACCAGTCCCGCAGTTCCATCCTCGGGATCGAACTTCACCTCGACTGCCATTTCGAACGGGATCGCGGGCGTGTCCATCATCGATAGACACAATGACCGACCTCCGAATCCTCCGCCACGACCATCGACCAGCAGCCGACCGGCCCGTTGGCGCCAACGGCCTCCAGGCAGAGCATTCCATTCGTCGGGATCCAAGACGCCGATCGTAAACCAGCGGCTCATCGGGACGGGATTCGGCGAGGCCAGGAGCGGTTTGAGCGCGTTGACCGGCATCGCAAATCCCAGGTTCTCGGTCTTCAGGGATTTCAAAGTCAGGATGCCGTGGACGTGGCCTCGCAGATCTAATAAGGGACCGCCGCTGTTGCCCCGTTCGATCGGTAGCGCCACTTGCAGCATGGTCCGGCCATCAATCTCGCGTCGACCCGACAACACGCCGCTGACGACGCTTCGCTCCAATCCAGCGGGGTTGCCGATTGCAACGATGGGTTGTCCATCTTGAAGTTCGTCCGAGTTTCCCAGCGGCAGCGCGGGCAGGTTTTTGGCATCGATCCGCAGAATTGCCAGATCGTGGGATCGCTCGGTCGCTTCGACGGCAGTCACATCGAATTTACGACCATCCTGCAATTCGACACTGATCGGCCTTCCTTCACCGATCACATGAAGGTTCGTTGCAACTAACCCGTTGGGGTCGACAATGAATCCCGATCCCAATCCCTGGCGCTCGCCA
>DASYEA010001084.1:0-2857 GCA_036499265.1 Schlesneria sp.
ACCAGTCGCCTGGGCCATGATGCCCAAGCTGTTCGCGAAATGCTCCGACGACCGCTGTCCCGCAATCATCGCCAAAGTTCGCGAAATGGTGATGACTTCCAACCCCGTCGCGATCGCCGCCGCATACCGCGGCATGGCCATACGCCCCGATGTCACGGCATGGCTCCCCAGCTTGCAACTTCCAACCCTCATCATCTGCGGCGAACACGATGCCATCTCTCCCGCCGCCGAAATGAAAACCATCGCCGAACAGATCCCAAACGCGGAGTTCGTGCAGATCCCCAACGCCGGCCACATGTGCGCGATGGAGCAGCCAGAATTGGTCAATGCAGCAATTCGCGGGTTCATCAACTAGAGCGTGGGCTTGTTCGGCGTGGGTCTCCCGACGTCGGGAGACCCACGCCAAACTTTGCACTCAATCATGCCGCGATTCAATCCACATACAGCATCTCGCTGGCATTCAGCACGGCCAGACAGACTTCAACCCACGCCGCTGCCGCGTATTGATCAACCCGTCGATCGAGTTCGTACGGCAGCGCCAGTCTTTCAACGCTCCGCTTTTCTTTTAGTAAGGCGTCCTGTTCGTGAAGAATGAAACTGAGAATTCGCTTCGTTTCCTCCAACGTCGGTCGCCGCGCAAACGCTCGACGGAATAGGCGATCGATCGGTCCTTCGGTGTCTGTCGACTCGCGCAGAATCTCGCCTGCCAGATGCCGAGCCGCCTTCAATGTCAGATCGCTGTTCAACAGCAACAGCGACTGAGTCGGCGTTGTCGAACGGTTCCGAACCGCACAACTGGCATTCGCATCAGGACGGTCAAATACCTCAAACAACGGATACCGCAGATTTCGGCGAGCGAACAGATACACGCTCCGCCGATCATGATCGGCCGCGCGCGGATTGGTGACCCACTGCCCTTTCAAGAGCGTCTCGACCAGTTCGGGGGGCAATGGCGGCATGACACCCGCGCCGCCTCGTTCATCCGTCAGCATTCCCGAGACGTGTAGCATCGCATCGCGAATGGATTCCGCATCCAATCGCCGCCGATTTCCGCGACTGTAGAGCACGTTGTTGGGATCAAGCTGCTGCCGCCGCGCCCAGTCCGAATCCCCCGTCGGCGTACGACTCGCCTGACGATAAATTGCCGAGGTCACGATCTCGCGATGCAGCCACTTCAGATCCCAACCGTGAGACTGGAATTCGGACGCCAACCAGTCGAGTAACTCCGGATGCGACGGTTCCGCGTTCAACAGACCCACATCGCTGGGCGTATCGAACAAGCCGCGGCCGAAGTGATTCTTCCAGACTCGATTCACCATCACGCGCGCCGTCAACGGGTTGTCCGGACGAGTCAGCCATTGAGCGAACGCGGCTCGCGGCGACATGTCGTTCTTCGGCGCGTCGCCAATCGCCTTCTCGCTGGCAATCCGAGGAAATGCTGCTTCAATCTTCGGTCCGGCCCGACGATGATCGCCACGAATCCAGAACCGGGCCGGAACGACATCGCGCTGTTGTTTCAATTGCGAATACGGAGCATCCCGTTTCAGGACGGGGACGCCAGTTTCGAAGACCGCACGCAGGCGATAGAAGTCGGCCTGGCTGATCGGATCGTACTTGTGATCGTGGCACTCGGCACAGCCCAATTGCAGGCCCAGAAAGACCGCGCCGACAGTCGCGGTCATCTCGTTCAACATCAAGTGTCGACGCTCGAACTGGTCGTTAATATCGGGCATATCAGGCCCCGACAAGCAGAACATCGTCGCCACGGCTTGCGATCGGTCGCCCATTTCATCGCCCGCAATCTGCAATTGGGCGAAACGGTCATAAGGCAGATTCTCATTGACCGCGGCGATGACCCAGTCGCGATATTTCCAGGCGTCGGTTCGCACCTTGTCGTGTTCAAACCCATCGGTTTCAGCGAACCGAGCCAGATCGAGCCAATGCTGCCCCCAGCGTTCCCCATAACTGGGCGAGGCCAGCAACCGCTCTACTTGACGCTCATAAGCATCAGCAGCCGTATCCGATTCGAACGCATCTAGCTCCTCGGGCGTCGGCGGCAACCCAATCAGATCGAACGACAGACGCCGCAATAGCGCAGCTCGATCCGCTTCGGCAGTGGGAGTCAGAGTCGCCGCTTCCAAACGCGAAAGAATGAAACTGTCCAAGCCATTCCGCAGCCATTCCCTTTGGCGTACTGCTGGCAGCGGCGGTCGAGTCACCGCGCGAAAGGCCCAATGATCTCGATCCGCATCCGTCAGTGGCGACTCGGCAACGACAAGTTCTTCTTCAACCTCCTTGCGAACAACCGGCGCAACGTCCTCCTGACCAATCACCATTGTCTGGAACAAGCCGACAATCGCGATCAGGAGGCACGCCTCTTGTAGGTTATGCTTCAGCATAACTCTTCCCTCATCCTCTTCATCCTCTGAGCGGGGGGTGTCAGCCCCCTGGCCCAATTGTTACTCAACGCCGCCTACCAATTACCTTCACATGGCATCGTGCCAGTGGGCTGACACCCCCCGCTCAGTTTAGACAGGAAAAATCAACTCAAAATATCCTTCACGATCTCAACATCATCCGACGGCCCAATCAACCGCTCATTCAAGCCGTTATGAAAATACGACAGCGAGTGCGGATCCAGGCCCAGCAGATGCAGCAACGTCGCGTGGAAACTGCGAACGTGTACCGGCTTCTCAGTCGCTCGCAAGCCCACCTCATCGGTCGCCCCGTATGCCATTCCCGCCTTCACTCCGCCACCCGCCAGCCACACCGAATAGCCCCACGGATTGTGGTCGCGTCCCGTCCCCTGCTCGCTCATCGGCATCCGACCAAACTCACCCCCCCAGATGACCAGCGT
>DASYEA010001085.1:0-2383 GCA_036499265.1 Schlesneria sp.
AAAGCGCTGGCGCAGCTCTCCAGTGGCCTGCCTCCTCTGGACGCTCTGCTGGGCGGGGGGATTGAACGCGGAACCAGTACGATGATTGTCGGCCCACCGGGAACCGGCAAATCAACGATCGCGGCTCAATTCGCCTGCGCCGCCGCACAACGAGGTGAGAAGTCGGCTCTTTTCATCTTCGACGAAAGCAAAAACACACTCGTCAGTCGCGTCAGTGGCTTGGGGATTGATCTGCGAAGTCAGATTCAAGCGGGTAAGGTGCTGGTTCAGCAAGTTGATCCCGCCGAACTCTCTCCCGGCGAGTTCACTCATGCCATCCGCCGCGTCGTCGACGAAGAACAAGTCTCGATTGTCGTGATCGACAGCCTGAATGGGTATCTGGCTGCGATGCCAAGCGAACGATTCCTCGTCGTTCAGTTGCATGAGATGCTGAACTACCTGGGCCAGAGAAATGTGGCAACGTTGCTGATTGGCGCTCATCAGGGATTGATCGGGATGCAGATGAACACTCCCGTGGACGCCAGTTATCTGGCGGATGCCGTGCTACTGCTCCGGTACTTCGAATATCGTGGCGAGATCCAGCAGGCTATTTCGGTGGTGAAGAAACGCGGCGGACACCACGAACGGACCATCCGCGAATTCAGCATGAGCTCTGGTCGGATCAAGATCGGCGAGCCGCTTCGGGAATTTCGCGGCGTCCTGACGGGAGTACCCATTTACGATGGTGGTACGGACACGCTTCAGAAGGTGGATCCGAAATGACGACCACCCCAGCCAATTACTATAGCCAATGTGTCGCAATCCTGACGCCGACCGGCCGTGATGGCGTCCTCACTGCGACACTGCTCAGCGAGGGCAACATCGACTCCGTCGTTTGCCCCGACGTTCAAACGGTTGGTCGCATGGTTGAGGAAGGAATTGGTTGCCTGCTGGTTGCCGAGGAAGCCGTCCTGAACGGAGGGATGACCGCCCTCGCCAATACTCTGTCCCAGCAACCTCCCTGGTCAGATCTTCCGGTCCTTTTGCTAACCCGCTATGGCGCTGATTCGGCCACGGTGGGATCGGCTTTGCAATCGTTCAGCAATGTCACCTTGCTGGAGCGGCCGGTTCGTCCGGCCACTTTGTTGAGTGCACTCAGATCGGCGTTGAAAGCGCGCGAGCGACAGTATCAAGTTCGAGCCTATCTAGCGGAACATGCTCAAACGGAAGATATGCTGCGTGAGAATGATCGACGCAAAGACGAATTCCTGGCAACGCTGGCTCACGAATTACGCAACCCGCTGGCACCGATCCGAAATTCGCTGCACATCCTGCGGCTGACCAACGGCGGAGATCCCGCGTCTGAACAAGTCTGCGACATGATCGAGCGACAGGTGGGCCACCTGGTCAGGCTGGTCGATGATCTGTTGGAAGTCTCGCGAATCACACGGGGCAAGGTGGAACTGCGGATGGAGCCCGTCGAAATCGCGGGCGTCATTCGCAGCGCTGTCGAAGCCAGCCGACCTCTGATCGACGCCTGCGATCACCAGTTGGCGATCTCGTTGCCCAGCGAACCGCTGACCGTTCAAGGTGACCCAGTTCGTCTGTCGCAGATCTTCGCCAACTTGTTGAATAATTCGTCGAAGTACATGCACTCGGGCGGCCAGATATGGTTGTCAGTCCGAAGAGTGGACGACGACGTTTTGATTTCCGTGCGGGATACTGGTGTCGGTATCGAACCGGAAATGCTGCAGCATGTCTTCAAGATGTTTGCCCAGGTCGACCGTTCGAAGCGACAGGCTCAAGGGGGGCTGGGAATCGGCTTGACGCTCGTGCAGTCTCTGGTCGAGATGCATAGCGGAACTGTCGAAGCGAAAAGCGACGGACTGGAAAAGGGGAGTGAATTTGTCATTCGACTGCCACTGATCAAAGCAACGCAGCAGTTGCAACAATCTCCGCCGGCGATCCGAGATCTGCGGATGCCCAAACTGCAGGTGCTGGTTGTCGATGACAATCAAGATGCGGCGACCACGTTAAGTATGTTGCTGCAGTTGTTGGGGTGCGAAGTCGCGACGGCCAATGACGGGCCTTCGGCATTGCAGATTCTGAAGGCATACCGACCGGCAGTCGCATTCCTTGATATTGGCATGCCAGGTATGGACGGCTACGAGGTCGCTCGTCGAATCCGGTTGATTCCAGAACTGCAGTCCGTGATGTTGGTGGCCCTCACTGGATGGGGACAACAGGAAGATCGCCGACTTTCCAGCGAATCGGGCTTCGATCACCACATGTTGAAGCCGGCAGATATCACGACGCTGAAGGCGCTATTCACGTCAATCGGCGCATCGACCCCGAGTTCGTGAACGGCGCTTTCTGCACCACGGGGGTCGTTCAAATCCTGTAC
>DASYEA010001086.1:0-5654 GCA_036499265.1 Schlesneria sp.
CCGTCCTGTGGTTGTACTTTGCAACCCCGTTGTTCGCACCAAAGGGTGAACATTGGACACCACCCGACTGGCTGAGCTCATCCGTCTATGGCTTGATCCTGGGAGTCACCGGTCTGATCGGCGACCTCAGCGAATCCTTGATAAAACGCGATGTCGGCAAAAAGGATTCCGCCCGACTGCTCCCCGGCTTCGGCGGCTTGCTCGATCTGATCGATAGCGTGCTCTATGCCGGTCCAGTCGCCTATGTGCTGTGGAAAGCCTTACCGTTGGTAACTTGGCACGTCACACGACTGTCGTGAATTCCGTTCACATCGCGCGGGTGCCACGGTTTTGGAGTCTTCGACAAGGCCGTGTCTTCGGCGAATGATCCCCTCACAGGTTCTTCGCCTTATCCGTGTTTAATCCGTGTTCCATCCGTGGCTAAAACTCTTCAAGTCTTCAACACGGACCAATCGGCGCAAACTGACTGACTATCGTTCTGGCGCTTCTTAGGCCATCGACAGCAGCACTGACGATTCCACCCGCATATCCAGCCCCCTCACCCACGGGATACAGTCCAGCGATATTCGGACATTCGCGTGTCGCAAGATCACGGTCGATAC
This sequence comes from Schlesneria sp., assembly GCA_036499265.1. Classification (GTDB taxonomy): domain Bacteria; phylum Planctomycetota; class Planctomycetia; order Planctomycetales; family Planctomycetaceae; genus Schlesneria. The sequence continues at coordinate 603 of DASYEA010001086.1, forward strand.
GAATCGGTGAACTGCCGCGCATTTCAGGGCCCACCAGTATCGCATGCTTCAGGAAGTCACCGCGCAGCTTTTGATCCATCAATGGCAGGCTCTTTCGAATTGCATTCGCCACATTGGGGGGAAGCACTTGATCCAAATTCGCCGGAATCACACCTCGCTCATAAGAGCAGTCGAGTTTCGTCGTCGGATTCGGAGTCCGCTGTTTTAGAAAATCCTGAGCGCTCTGAATCGGACAAAGATAGTTGCCGCTGCCAATTCGGAACGCTTCCGCTTCATACTTCTGCTGGAGGTGCATCCCTGCCAACGGATGGGAACTCCCAAACTCTGCTGGTTCAAGTGTCACCATCACACCACTGTTCGCAAACGGCGTATCGTGTCGCGAATTGCTCATTCCGTTCGAGCAGAACATTTCCGGTTCGCTGATGCTGGGGATAATGATCCCGCCCGCACACATGCAAAACGTGAAGACATCTTTTTCACCGCGAGCCGTCAGCGTGTAATCCGCAGCTCCTAGCAACGAAAGGTATTCTGGCCGACCGTACTTGTGCTTGTTGATCTGCGCCTGTGGCTGCTCGATCCGCACTCCCAGTTGAAACGCCTTCTGCTGCAATGGAACATGTTGCTCATGCAGCGTTTGATACGTATCGCGAGCACTATGCCCAATCGCCAGCACCGCGTGGTTCGTCGGAATGTATCCGCTGGAAGTATGAACTCCGCAAACACGACCGTCCTTGATGTCGACGCTCTCCATCCGACAGTTGAATCGATACTCGCCCCCCAGGGCTTCGATCTTGCGACGGAAATTACGACAGATCATCGGCAGTTTGTTGCTGCCCAGATGTGGCCGATTCTCGTAGACGATTGAAGATCGACCGCCACATTCCACGAATCGCTCCAACACCCATTCGACATCGGGCCCTTCCAGCCGACACGTCAGCTTGCCATCGCTGAAGCATCCCGCTCCCCCTTCGCCGAACAGATAGTTGTTCTCACGATCAAACTTGCCGCCACGATCGAAATCACGAACAGCAGGGACACGTTCCTTCACCGCGGGGCCGCGCTCTAGGATCAGAGGGCGGTACCCCTTCCAAGCCAAATAATACCCCGCCAGCAATCCGGCAGGTCCGGAACCAATCACGACCGGTCGGTGCTCCAATGGCGTCCCACCAGCCGTCGGATCGTCAAACACGGGCGGAGAAAAATGCTGGACGCCATCTTTCAATCGCTTCTGAACGGCATCAGTCTTCAGCACTTCGTCCGGCAGATCAACCAGACTGGTGTAAACGTACTTCAGATCGGAATGAGATCGCGCGTCCAGGCTCTTCTTCAGCACTCGCCAACGCGTCAACAAGTCAGGGGAAACGCCGAGACGGTGCGCAAGGTGCTTCGGTAGCTCCGATTCAGGAACCAGCACGGACAATTGCAGATTGGAAATACGTAGCGACATCAACTCATTCGCAGCGGGTCAGAGCAAAACATCAGACTCCGATTTCGAATCGGGGCCACCGTTGTAACGCGGCGACCTTTCATTGTGAACGGTCTGCCTCCTCGACGAGCTATTCCCATTCAAAACAAGCAGACATAGCCGTTCGCTTATGCTACAAGATCCGGCCATGCGACCATGTGATGGGAAGCGAGCCACCCCGTCGCCGTTATGCCGAACACGATTGGACGGGGCCGGTGCACCTGTTGCCATTGATTCCAGCTCACCAGAGCGATTCTCCACTCGACGCCGTTCGCGTCGCACTGGATGATGCTTGGGAGCCACTGCTTGAACCGTACCTGGGAGTCTGGCTGAGTACGTTGGCGAACTGAGGAAGCTTGATGTCGAATCACCCCCGCAATTCACAATCCTCACCTCAATCGGGGAAATTTCCCCCGTGGCTGATCATCGCCATCTTTGCCGCGGTGGTTGTGGTCTCGTTCTGGCAAACTGGTGATCCGGTGCCAGTGGTGCCCGACGGCCCGACGATCTCGCACCCGGCACCTGAAAAGCCATCGTCGGGCGAAGACTTGCCGGCCATCAAGCCAGGTGCGGCCGACGGGCAACCGTCAACTCGCCCCGTAACCCAGGAGAATCTTCCCGCGATCCGTCCGGGACACCGACCGATTGACGCTGAGGTCGCAAAGGAGCCGGAAGAACCTTCCAGTCGCGAATCTCACCCGAAGACCCTGATTGAGAATCAGACCATTCGCGATCTGAACGGCCGCGTCGTCTTTGAAGGGACAGTCGATGTGGGACCGACGCTGGCAAGAATCGAACGGGGCGGCCAAGCGTCACATCGCAACGACGGGACAACATTTCAAAATCGCGAGCGGCGCCTCCCTGCGAAAGGCAACGGATACTACAAGGAGTACGTGCATCCCACGCCCAACAGCGGCGGCCCTGGCCCGCAACGCGTGATCGTCGGCCGCGATGGCGACATTTGGTACACGCCCGACCACTACAAAAAGTTCATTCGCGTTCGCTGACGTGATGGCGGATTTGTCGACGATTTCCGCCCCGTAGTCGACTGTGTCGACGATTTATTCGCTTAGATATACGTGAGATGTGCCACTGGTTGGCCGCTTCGGACAACCAGTGCCGATGCACGTGAGCTGTGACGGGAATCTCTTCCGCCAGCGGGGGCTCGCCACCGTCACCTGTCTTAAAAGCAGAATACCGCGTGACCATTTAGGCCGTGAACTGTTCTACTCAAATCCGGAAAAAGATCCGCTGACGATACAACCACCAGACGAATAGCCAGAATACCAACAGGACTAGATTGGCCTTCAACAGTGGGACATAAGCATCCCCAAAGAACTTGAAGACGCCCGATCCGAAGTGCCGCTCCAGCGCATCCTCTGTCGAGTTCCTCATCAACTGCGACATGACATACAACGCAATCGAATTCATCCCCGCCACCGTTAGCGGGAACGCGATCGCTCGCCAGCCAAGCACATCGATCGCCCAATAGAACGTCGCCAGCATCAGCAATGTCAGCCCCGTGCTGTACAGGGTCCAGCTTGGCGTCCAGATCCGTTTCACCAGCGGACAGACACCAAACCCATGCAGCATGCAACCGACGATCAACAATCCGAATCCACTGAGCGTCAGAACCAACAGAGTCTTCTGTCGACTGGTCGATTTCCGGATGAACTCTCCTGTCATTAAGCCGAACAACATCGTGACCAGCGATGGCACAAAGTTCAGTGTCTGATAACCCCCTCCATCGAAGACGAAGGGTACTGGGCTTGGAAAGAGATTTAGGAACCATTGATCAAATGTCGCGGCAGGGTTTGCACATTTTTGCCAATGAGCGGCATACCCGGTCAGATACTCCCAATTATCAGGCAGTCCTACCGCGGCAAAGTCGAATTCAGGTGGCACCACAGGAGTCATCGCGAACCATGCCCAATATGCGGCCAGGATCAAAACGCCGACGAGTATTTGGAACACGATGCCACGATTCCACAGCAGGAATAGGAATGCGTAACCCAAGCCGATCTGAGTCAGGACATTCTTAAAGGTGAAGTTGGTCTGTGTTGAGGTAGCTGACTGAAGGAAAATGCCCAGAAGGATCAACACCACCGATCTGATTATCGCATGCACTAAGCACTGTCCCCACGAATCTCCCTTCTCGAGACGGCGAGAATAAGAGTACGGCAGAGACACTCCCACCATGAACATGAAGGACGGCTGAATCAGATCCCAGAACACGCCACCGACCCACGGGACATGATCGAACTGATGCCCGATCGCTTTCCAGATCGAACTGTCCGGGAAGTTCTTCGATGTCTCGAGCAGGCCAAAGCCATTCGCGGCCAGGCAGATCATCACGAATCCGCGATAGGCATCCAGTGACACCAGTCGCGGAGGTGGTTCCGCAGTTTCGATAAGAGACTTCATACTGCTACCTGTCGTGAATGGTCGGTCTGGCACCGGTGCGAGCATAGACTTGTCGCTGAGCCGTTGCAAATCGGCCTCGCTTGTGGTGTCGTGATCTAGGGCGCATCCCACTCAGCTGTGGCGTCCCGCGAGCAGAAATCCACTTGGTCTAACCCATGTTTCAACGCGACACGTCAGTGCTATCAGCACTACCGACCACTTCCAAAGGAACCAACCAAGATGGCCACCATCGATCTGACAGGCAAAACGGCGCTGGTGACAGGCGCAGGACAGGGCTTGGGGAAATGCACCGCCACCACGCTGCATGCGGCTGGTGCCAACGTGGTGATCAACTATTTCGACGATTCTTTCGGTACCAATCGGCAACTCGCCGAAGAAGCGGTCGCGTCGCTCGGTGAACGAGCTGTGGCCATCGCGGCCGATGTGCGCGAAGTGACTCAGATCAATCAGATGATTGATGCCACGATTCAGCGCTTCGGCGGTCTGGATATCGTGGTGAATAATGCGGCCATTATTCGCGACCGAACCCTTAAGAAGATGTCGGACGAAGAGTGGCAGGGCGTGATCGACACCAACCTGACGGGCGTCTTCCAGATCTGCCGTGCTGTCGCCGATCGACTGGCCGAAGGGGGACGCATCGTCAACATGGCCTCGATTTCAGGAGTCGTGGGCTTCTATGGCCAGGTGAACTACTCCGCCGCCAAAGCGGGTGTGATTGCCATCACGAAAGTCCTCAGCAAAGAGTTGGCTCGTCGCAAGATCACAGTCAATGCGGTGGCCCCCGGTGTTGTCTTAACAGAAATGGGTAAGACCATCCCGGAAGAAGTACGAGCTGGAATGATCGCCCAGATTCCACTCGGACGATTCGGCGAGCCCGAAGAGATCTCGAACGTGATCCTGTTCCTTTGCAGTGACCTTGCCAGCTACATGACGGGGCAGACGCTTCACGTCAACGGCGGATGGCTGGGCTAGCTGACAAGTGCGTTGTTGACATTGAAAGTTCGAGTCGGGTGGCCGGGGCTGGACTGAGGCTTTGCGAAGGAAGCCCCGGGGTTTCGCCCAAAGCGGCTCCAACCCCGGCCACCCGAAGATTGAGCTTGGACAATGCACTAAATGACCGTGCGCGATTCTGCTCTTTCCGGGAGGGCGAGGCTCCCGCCGAG
>DASYEA010001087.1:0-3270 GCA_036499265.1 Schlesneria sp.
CACCCTGGTCGCATTATTGTTGCTCTCGCTGGTCGCAGTCGGTCGTGCTCAAGACATGCCCTTGTCTCAAGTCCTGATCGACGGAGAAGGGTGGCAACTGGTCGCGGAAGGATATCAGTTCACCGAAGGCCCCGCAGTCGACAAGGACGGGAACGTCTATTTCGTCGATCTCCCTCAAAGCCTGATCCTGAAGCTTGGTGACGATGGCAAGCCAGTCGTCTGGGCGAAGAACACGGGCAAAGCCAGCGGTCTGATGTTCGGTCCCGAAGGTCGACTGTATGCCTGCCAGAGCGAAACAAAGCAAGTGGTCTGGTACGACCGCGACGCGAAGCCAACTGTGATTGCCACTGACATCGCGGGCAATGACATCGTGGTCGACCGCAAGGGGGGCGTGTACGTCACCGACACGGAACGGAACCAGGTCTGGTACGTTGCGGCAGATGGATCGAAACGCGTCGTCGCAAATGGGTTCAAACCCAACGGTCTGACACTGTGGCCGGACGGCGGAACTCTTGTCATCGCCGATTGCGATCACCCGCATCTGCGCACTTACCGTGTGGAAACCGATGGCAGCTTGAAGTTCGGCGATAACTACTACGGCCCGCTCCAGATTCCATCAGGCCAAACGCTGCCAGGGTCCGACGGCATGACCGTTGACGACAAGGGCCGCCTTTACGTCGCGACTCATGCCGGCCTGCAGATGTTCGACCCCACTGGTCGACCCTGCGGTTCAATCGTGAAGCCGCAGGCGAAGTTTCTGTCGAACGTCAAATTCGGCGGCCCCAACTTCGATATTGCCTACGTGACCTCGACCGATCGGCTTTACAAACGCAAGCTGAATACCAGGGGGACGCCACACTTCTTGCGCGAAGCAAAGTGACCGCCCACCACTGCTCCCATTCGGCCTGATGTCATCGGACCAGCGATTTCTGAATGACGCTTACCCGACGAACTGCCGCAACAGGCATTCCTCGGCCAGCCGTTGAGGCTTCACCTTCAACACCGCCCGAGCCAACTCTGCCGCATGCCGAGTTTGCGGGTCACTTCACCTTTCTCATCGCTGTTGTCGCCTTTTTGATATCGAAAGCTTCGGAGTCGACAGGTCCGCGCCACTCCATCAATTCTTTGTGGTCTTTATGTTGTGGGTCGCTGAGAACATTCAGGAGATTGACGTAGCCCCAAGGCCCGCCGCAGTCTTCCGGTGGACAGGCTCGTTTCCCATCAACGCAGCACGGATATTTGGCCTCTGGATCGACCTCCAGAAATCCTTCGAATTGAATCTGGTGTATCCAGTCGTCACCAAAATCGTAAATATAGTTCCACCGGGGCTTTCGGCCCGATTTAGGAATTAACCTGCTGAGGTACGCTTCTGATTCATCTTCGAAATCCATTTCAAAAAAGGCGCCATCAGGTGGAGGTTGCATGTATGAAACCCCATCGATCTTGAACTCATGCATGTGGTAGTTCTCCCAGCCAAATGCCGCTTGGATGTACTCGTGGAGATCCTCCAACGTGCAGTCCGGTATTTGAATCCGACGCCAGATCGTCGGTTTGATCTCCATCAGAGTGATTTTGAACTGATAGACCACTTTATTCTTCGACGCCGATTTGGTGATCTTGCTACCGGGGTCGCTCTGCGACCCATCCACGTTGGCAGTTGGCAATTCCAAAATCCGACGCAGTACGGCGGTAAGATTCTTTTTCTCTGCACCAACGGCGCTGTCGATGGAGATTTCGAGCTCGTCGTTCAGGTGATCGAGTTCTTTCCTCGTTAAGTCGACAACTCGCGTCCCTGAGCCTGCTTCCTGAAGTCTGTTTTTGAGTTTCATCTCGATTCGTGTCCCCTGAATCAAACTCTCCCGTTGCATCATCGTCAGGCTCAAGGGATATGCGGCATTCAATCTTGTCGTTGACTTAGAACTCATGGTCGCCCTTGCTGTGGGGAAGCGTTACCGTCCTGGTTTGAATCGACACGTGCCGTGTTGTTCCCGAATCATACTTGGTAGCCTTCCATTTGCGAGTCAAGTTCTGCACTCGACCTCGCAAGCGAGCAGCCGACTCAATTCCTTGTCGATGTACTTTCCAACTCCTTCCAAAGTCATGAAATCACACACCGAATATCTGACCTTCAACCTTCCCACTCGCATGGCGTTCGAAAACATCACACCGAAGATTGAAGCCATCGTCAAAAAGTGTGGCGTCCAAGAGGGTCTGCTGCTCTGCAACGCCATGCATATCACCGCCTCGGTCTTCATCAATGACGATGAGCCTGGTCTACACGAGGACTACCAGCGGTGGCTGGAGGAACTCGCTCCATTCGATGCCTCACCGCAACGCTATCACCACAACCGTACTGGCGAAGACAACGCCGACGCTCACATGAAACGCCAGGTCATGGGCCGAGAAGTCGTCGTCGCGATCACCAACGGAAAGCTCGACTTCGGCCCGTGGGAACAAATCTTCTATGGCGAATTCGATGGTCGCCGCCCCAAGAAGGTTCTCGTGAAGGTGATTGGTGAGTAGTCACCATCGATGTGGTTCGTCGCGAGCCATCGATCGTTCAAGTTTGAGTGACGAAGTGTGGACGACTTGATGGCCTTCGTCATTCAGGCCCACGTGATCGAAAGTTTGACCAATGTCAGATTTGATTCCACTCAAGAACTTCAAACTCATTCCCGTTATTGAATTGGAGCCCGGCAAGTTCAGCGACTCTGGTCGAGAATCTCCTTCGGCACAGTTTGGGGACGAAGAATGGTCTCGCTACTGGTTTGATTCGCTAGCCGATTCGGGGATTGTAGGGCTTCAACCGATCAGGTTCGGTGCATGGTATGTTGCCACCACTGGCTTTGCCGCCGGAGCCAACCTGCAGATCTTCTTGCAACGAACATTCGAAGAATGGGGTGGAAGTGAATGCTTGACTGATCCTGATTGCAGGCCGGTGCTCAACGGTGGACTAGTACTGCAGTCGGCTGAATCTGAAATCTTGATTGTCCCTGCCTGTTGTTCCGATTTAGGTGATATTCGCAACTGGGAATCAGCGACGACATTCAGAGGAGATGGCTGGCAGGTGCTTTGGATTGGGCATCCATGCATCTCGGTTCGCTACCAAGCACCTAGACTCATTCTCAGCGGGCAACACGAATCAAGTGAACCAATCGGCCGCTGGTCTGTTTGCCCAGAAGAACTGAGCACCGCCATCAGTCGCGCTGAACGACTGTTGTCAGATTTTGCAGATCGAATCGCAGATGTCCTCCTATCGCTGAGTATTCC
>DASYEA010001088.1:0-3219 GCA_036499265.1 Schlesneria sp.
GTTCGCGTTCCGGCACGACAAACAATCCGCAATCGAACTCAAAACTACTATCCCGACAGTCCCAACGACGCGAATCGCTAATACGGCGACAGTCGTTTCCACGAACATTCATGAGGTGAACAGATGACGATTGCCCCTGGCAGTCCTCCGGCGGTGTGTGCAGTGGTCGCTGGCCCTGTTGAGATCTGGGTCGGTACCGGAACATCATCCGCTTTGGAGTTCCTGGGCTGGACCGTGAACGGCGTGTCGATTCAAGAACGTCCCTTCATCGCGCCCGTGGTCAGCGATGAATATGGCGGCTCAGGCGGACCTCCTGCTGACTATCAACTGATGGGCATGCAGCACAGGATCTCGATGGAACTCTCCAAGTATCAGTCCGCCGTGCTGGCGAAGTTGGACCGGTTCTATAACTCGGTCGCGCTCGGCAGCGGTGCCGCTGGTGTCGGCATGTTACTGGGCTGCGGAGGCCTGGCGACGCGACTGCTGATGCGAGCAGGGCCAGCAGGCTCGTCGACGTTTGTCAGAAACTACAGCCAGGCATTCGTGATCGATCCGGTGGAACTCGCTCCCGTTGGTGCGCAAGCGACGCGGGCTCGCGTCAACTTCGTCGTGAACGCCAAAGCTGGCATCATTCCCTGGGACACGAGTGAAACGTAAGTCTCTCACTTTCTGAGCGGGGCGGCGTCAGCCCGCTGGCTCCTTCCTACTAGCAGGGCTCACGCCCGAAGGGGCCAGGGGACTCACGTCCCCCGCTCAGAGAATGCGTAGTTCTTCCATTTTCAACTTGCGAGAGCGAATCAATGTGGACTCGATTTGTCTGTTGGGCATTGACGATTCTGGGGCGAGATCCGCGCGGGTTATTCTGCTTTCATGATGGTCGCCGTTGGCGTCACGTGGACCCGTTAGTGGTTGCTCGCGGTTTCTGGACCCATCCGTCGTTCGATTGGGACGAAACGCCAAAGCTGCTGCAGTCGGGCAATTCCTCGATTCAATTGCAGGCATTCCAGTCAATCGCGGTCGCAGTTCGAGATGTCTTTAGCGTCCGCGAGCTGTCCGAAGGGGGATTGTCCGAACAGGAATGCCTCGACTTGCTCAGCTCCTTCCGGCAGTACCTGGGGGACGTAAAAAAAAATGGCAGCCTCTTTCCGATCTCTGTGGAACCCACGGCATCGCCGCCTTGGGACGACTTGCCGATTCCCAGGAGGCCCGGTTCGGCCTCTGGCTCAACAGTGATCGAGCCATCGCCCGAGCCGCTTGGATCGCCAGCGGAGCCGACATCGCCCGCTTGAGCCAATGGATTTGTCGAGCGTTGGCTGAAACCGACGCTCGCGGAGACATGGACCACTGGCGGCTGGAAGGTGAGTTAAAGAGCCATGTGATCGGCTAAATAAATCCACAACCGAGTCGGAGCGATCGTCTTCTGGGAGGGCGCGGCTCCTGCCAAGCCGCTTAGTCTCGTTGCAGTCGACCGCCAAACAGGCCACTCCGTTGTTGTGGAGGATCTATTTAGATGCTCTCGGAGCTCCGAATCCGAATCACTGGAAGATGCGAAAGGGTCAGATCGTCATGAATGCCAGTCGAACAAAGACTGAGGACTCCAAGGTCAAAGACCGCCACAAGGCACCGGTTTCCAAAGTTCTCTCGAGTCTTTGGCGATCGGTGGTGAACTTGGCCAAGACGGCGTCGCGGGCAGTCGGAATAAGCCCGAGGCGCTCGTCAAAGAGCGCCAGTGATCGTGCAGGACAGTCAGCCTCGCGAATCGGCGATCCCCAAACGGCACGCGGACGTCGACCAGGCCGAATTGGCGACCGGGCTCCTCAGCGAACTCCAGCGAAGAAGCAGAAGACTTCGCCGAGTCAGCAACGGGGCGACAAGAATCGTTCACCAGCAGCGCCATCCTCAAAATACCCGAATTTGCAAGGTCCGCGGTTGATCGATCGCATCTTGAAGGACATTGGCGGCACGTCTCGCAAGCCACCTGCTGTTGGCGATCACACATCAAGATTGTCGCGAAACTCGGCGAAGGGAAATCGCAGAGGTCGGAACTCAAATCCTGCGGGGAAACGGAACGGCATCCCACGACCTGCCGGAGGCAAGCCGGGTCCAAACGTCGTTCCCAAGAAAGGTGCCGCGCAATCATTCACTGCCAGAAATCGTCGCGTTCAAGACCGAGACAGGTCGCAATCGAAACAGCGGATGGGACCAAGTCGAGGAACGGGCAAACAACCGCAGAAGCAAAGCGAAGGCTCTTCGTTCTGGAAGTTCCTTCAACAGTCGGTATCTCGCTTCTTTCCGCCTGCGGGTCCGATGATGGATTTCGCTGCCAGCCTCATCCCTGGAGCCAAGGGCCAGCGAAATTCCGCTGGCAACAAAGGAAAACGACCCGATCAAGGGCCCCCTTCTCCCATGCAAGAAGGGAATGGAACGACGCCAGAATCGACTGACGGAGAGACTGGATCGGATCAACAACAGTTCGACGAGCCAGCCGCCGGGCAATCGAGTGGCTGGCCGACATCGACGCATTCGATCGCGGACGCGCGGTTCAACAACGTCCCGAAACGGCCTCTCAAGCCGATTCGATAATCAGAACGGATCAAGCTCATGCCCAATGGTCAGACCTGCATTCAATATGGAAGTGTTCGTCTGTATCACTGCCAGACCAGGCGGATCGAACAGCGTCCCGTGATGGATAAGGGAGGAGTGAACCTGAAATGTTGGCGATTCACTGTCCACGTGACGGGCTATCTTCACGGATTTCCCAACGATTGTGCCTACGCCAGTGTCAGTGCCTTCGACGACTATGGGACGGTCTTGCCCGCGCAGACATCGGCGGCCGGAGCTCATCAACAAGCGCGATGGCGGTTGCTGCCGCGGCAACCTTTCATGATGGCTGTCGGTTGCACCAGTTCCGACATCAATTCGGGAACGACGATCCTGGCGGCGAACCCGATGACATTCGTTGCGGTTCCAGGGGATCTCGCTGCAACCGGGCTTTCCAACTACGACGTGAACGACGGGCCACGCTGCACGCAGTTTGACGTTGTTCACGTCTCGTCGAACAACATCTTTCGTGTAGAGGCATCGTTCGTCATCCATCTGGTGCAGTTCAATGACGACGGTTCGGCTGTAGAGAATGCGATTGGTGTGCTGGCGAATCGCTGGGCCTGCACCGACACACTCGATCACAATTTACGATTAACGCGGACGTATCGCGGAGTG
>DASYEA010001089.1:0-3898 GCA_036499265.1 Schlesneria sp.
TCGGATCTTTGAAGCGGAGAATCAGCATCGCAAGGCAGTTGAAGACGAAACTCCAGACAACGCCGAAGGCATAGGCTTCACCCAGCAGCAACACGTTGCCACGGCTGATCAGGATCGTAAACATTTGCAGCCCAAAGATCAGAGTGAGAATCCGATGAGTCGTTCCGAACTTCGGATGCGGCTTCAACATCCATTCTGGAATGACGCCGTCTTCGGCCACGCGATTGAGGACGCCATTCGAGCCGATGATTGCCGTGTTGACCGCACCGGCTAACAACAATGAGCCGATGGCGACGACGAATGCATTCAGTAGCAACCGCGCCACGGGAGGCCCATAGACATTCATGGCCAACCCGCCGATCAGGTTGTCCGAGTATTGCGAGGCTCGAACGCTATCGGGAATCAGCAGGACCGCCAGCACACTGATGCCGCCGGTCAACAGCAAGCTGACTATAAACACGATGAACGCAGCGCGTTTGAAGTTCGCAAGCTTGGGCGATTCGACCTCGCGGTAGATCTGTGCCAGCGTTTCTTCGCCACTCATAGCCAGCACCGAGTGGCCGAACGCTAGGAACACACCGAGGAATCCGATTGCCGACAACCAGTTCGCGCCGTCCAACTGCAACAGTCGGTCGCCGAAAGCGGTTCCTTCCAGAAAGCCCAACGGGCTTTCCATTTGTCCGTTCGCGGGATTTTCCCTCGGGACAAAAGTCGGCTGAAAGGTGATAGTGTTGCGAGGGCCTTCCACTGTCAGAGTCAAAGCAGACCAACCAAGGATCGTAATCCCCATGATCGCTGTCGCAATCATGATTTTAAGTGCTTTGTCGCTTGATTCGTGGATGCCAACGATATTCACGCGATAAAAATAAATGGTGATCGCACAGGCGATGACAACGGATCCGATCGATTTCCACCAATCGCGAGACTCGGGGGATACGGTCATCCCCGACAGGTGCGATATCGATTCCAAAGCCAGCCCCATGATGTACTGGCCGGCCGAGACACTGCTGATCGGTCCTGTCAGGACATAGTCGAACAGCAACGCCGACACCGCGACTTTCGCCAGCGTGCGGCCGAGTGATTCTTTGACGATCTTGTAGACGCCGCCGCGCACATACATCGAACAGCTTTCGATGTAGACCGAGCGAACGGCGTAGCTGAAGACCATCACTGCCAGGATAAACCACGGGGCAGCGGGGCCGATCGAATGCTCGACGATACCGCCGATGTAGTAAGCCGTGCTGGCCAGATCACACAAAATGACAGCGGCGACGCGCCAGTAGGAAATGAACACGAACATCACACTACTGATGAGAACCACTCGCGCGGATGAGACATTAGCCGGCTGCTCGTCTGGATTACTCGAACTCATTCGTCCGTCTTTCTTCGAAGCAGTGACCGAGACTGATCCGAGGCAACGTGACACGAGGACAAGATCGTTGCCCACGGTCGATTGTGAGAGATACTGCTTCTGCCGCCCGTCAGCACTGAATTCACGCGATCTATCATTTCACAAGCAATACGGGACATTGGCATAGCACTGAGACCTGGTAGCTGAGCGTCGCCCAGGTCTGAAGCGGGCGATCCAAGTCCGGCTTGTGTGAACTCATCACGATCAAATCGGCAGCTCGATCGATCGAATCAGTGACGATTTCGTGTAGCCGACGACCAATCCGAATCTTGCAATCGACAACAATTCCGACTTGATCGAATCGCTGCGATCGCGATTCCAACTCCGTCTCAGCACGGATCCGCAATCGTGTGTAGAACGCCGCCAGTTCCTCGTCCGCTTCGCCGCTGATTTGCTCAACAACATGCAGTAGCGTCACTCGAGCGCGATTCACCACCGCTAGATCGAAGGCGATATTCATCGCTTCTAGATTCTTCTCGGTAAAATCCAACGGGATAAGGATGTGTTGAAATCGAGGAATCATGATGCCGTCGTCCCTGAGGATATGGCCCGAAGCTGGCGAACGATTGAATCGTACTGAAGTTGGCGTCTCCTCTGCTACAAATTTGGTGCCGGTTCACATTCCACAGGATATTCACGTGAACAAAAGACAAGCGACTCGCGAAATGCCGCTCTGAAAGCAAAAACAGCCCACGCGGAAAATTCCGCTGGGCTGATTTCGATCAATCGGTAGCCATTCGGCTGGCAGCGATCACACCAATTCGGTAATTGGCTCGCGCTTATCGAGCAGATACTGAGGTCGTCCGGTGGGATCTTTCAAGGTGGTGGTCATCGGGTCGATTCCCAGATTGCGGTAGATGGTCCCGACAACTTCTTGAACGTGGACCGGTCGATCCTTGGCATATTCCCCGAGCCGGTTCGTCGAGCCAATCACTTGGCCAGTTCGCATGCCACCGCCGGCCAGCAGAGCACAGCTCACTTGTGGCCAGTGATCGCGACCAGCACCGGGATTGATGCGCGGGGTGCGACCAAATTCGCCCCAGACTGCGACTGTCACATCATTCAGCATGCCGCGTTCTTCCAAGTCACGGACCAACGCACTCACACATTGATCCAGCTTGCTGCCATGATCGCGAACCAATTGGAAGTTTTGCCCATGGCTGTCCCAGCGACCAAACGTGAGCGTGACCGATCGAACGCCCACTTCTACCAAGCGACGTGCAATCAGCAAGTGCTCATTGCAAGTCGGAGCCCCATCGTATTGATACAGGTAAGGTTTGCCGTCGCCATATCTTTCGCGAACTTTTGGATCTTCTTTGCTGAGGTCCAGTGCATCGACCAGTCGGCTGGATGTGAGTACCCCGAACGCCGCTTCCGAAAACGCATCCATGCCACGCAGCATTCCGGTCGCGTCCACATCACGCTTCAGTTGATCCAATCCATGTAACAGTGATTTGCGATCCTGAAGGCGATTGAGATCGATGCCATTCAGCTTCATGTCGCTGGTACCTTCGCCTTGCGGCTTGAAGGCCTGAAACGCCGATCCCAGGAAACCAGCGCCGCCCGGTTCCGACCAGGGGACGTGTTGCGTCCGCTCGCAGAGGGCGACTGAAGGAGGCACCCCCGGATCAGTGGGACCAAACAACTTTCCTGCGACCGAACCGATGCTGGGGCGACCGCCGACGGAAGAGATACTGTTACGAGCCCAGCCCGTCAGGCATTGGAATCCGTCATGAGCCCCGTCGCATCCGACGACGGAGCGAATCGCGACAAACTTATCCATCATGCTGGCGATACGCGGAAAGCATTCGCCAATTTCGATACCCGCGACGTTGGTCGCGATCGGATCGAACTCACCACGGATTTCGCGAGGGGCACCAACCTTGATGTCCCACATATCTTGGTGCGGCGGACCACCACCCAGGAAAATGTTGATCACGGCCTTTTGCGAACTTGATCGCCCAGCCAAGGACTCGGCGCGCAGGATGTCGGGTAACGATAGCGCGGCAGCAGACCCAAAGGTGAAAGCACCGACCTTCAGGACTCCGCGGCGGTTGATACCGTCACAATAGCGGGTAGGCTGGCCAAGAAATGTCAGCATCTTCACACCCCTGTCGGTTGAAGGTTGTTTCAGGCGGGCGTTCCTGCGGTATCGTGGGATCTCGCAGAAACCAAGCAGAAAATCGGCAAGCTCTTATATGTAGTGTAGGCCGAGATGACCTGCAGGGTCAAGCGGCGGCAACAATCGCATCAAGGGGTACCGATTTTATATCGACGAAATCGCCGAAACATGGCAAAGATTTCCGGCGTCAGGGGCGGTTGATTTTTCGACCGGTTACTAGTCTTTCGCTACAGCCTTTACCGGCGTCGCTTTGGTCGAAGTCGGACGACTCGACTGATTAGCTTTTCGCTTGTTGATCATATCTTGACGATGTTGCTCTTCTTTATCCCGGCGTGCTTTCGAGGCTTTGGCCAAGTTATCTTTCC
>DASYEA010001090.1:0-3177 GCA_036499265.1 Schlesneria sp.
CTGTTGATTCTGCATTTCGCTGTTCCGACCGTGGCGTGAGACTTCGAGTTGAGGGCTCGATGATACGCCGGGAGACAGACCGCCGCATCTGATCGCCGATACCCAGAGTCTTGAAGCACATCCGCATGTGAAGATGCTGATTCACAAATCAAGAAAACAGAGGGAACTCGTGCCGCAAGAACGTCAATTTCAAGCGACAGCACGTTCAATGCTTAGAACGGATGTGCACCTTGATGAACGTCACTGAGAAATCAAGGAGTGACCGATCGTCAAATCGTCACCGCTCTGTTTCGAGTCAAAGCATGTCTAAGGATGATTTTGCCGCGACGACTTCCGATGGATTACTCGAATGATCACGTCGCAAGTCGCGGTCCGGTGTCAATTCGTTCGTAAAAGGATTGGTTAGGCGGTGAAGGATGGTCGCGATGATTGTAACGGTCGCTCACGTCAGAGCAGTTATCCTGATCACACAGCGACTGGTAAATCTTTTTCCAGGCCTATCAAGTCAATTCGACCGTAGTAGCCACGTCGGCACCGCAGTTGCCCTCCTGTCTCTTACAGGCCAACGCGTTGTTGTCAGCGAAGGAAGTTTTGAGTATGTCCGCCCCCCCGCCGTGGATCGTTAATCTCGCCAATAATGTCACGGCGTGTTTGGAACCGTTGGAGCCCATGCCCCCGCCTGGCTGTCATTATTATTTCTGTGACGGATGTTGGGAAATCGCCATTTTTCCTGCTCACACAGAGATCATTGGGGGGCCACATGATGGACGCCAGACCGCACCGCGTTTTCGAGTCGATCTCTTGGCGATCGCCACGCTGTTTTCGAGCGTCGAAGAAATTCACTGGCAGACCAGAGCGGTGAACGACCAGGATCAACTGGCAGCCCACATCGCAATCACCGGAATTTGTGAACACGAATCAGTTTCCGTTCGCGTTCTGCAGTCGGCTCCGAGCGAGTTTGAGCCGGGCCGGAAAGCCATGACGAATGAGGGTCGCCTGATTGAGACTTGGTGACGAACGAGCGCCCCGCGGTCCTGTTCGTGAATAATCGCAATTCTTATACTCGCCTCCAGTTGGGCTACAACATCTGGAGCAGTCAGCATGGCACGGTTCTTCAAATACAAAAGCGCTGGTGACTTGCGGGCCAACGCAGAAGACCTGGGCAGCCCGCTCCCCACCTCCACTGATCTGTCCGCACTCTTTCAACCGATTTCGATCGGTCCCCTGGCGATCGGAAATCGGTTTTGTATTCAACCGATGGAGGGATGCGACGGGACCACCGACGGAGCACCGGACGAACTGACGTACCGCCGCTACCAGCGGTTTGGGGCGGGCGGAGCCAAGTTGATCTGGGGAGAAGCCACCGCGATTGATGAAGCCGCTCGGATGAATCCGCGCCAGCTCTGGATACACGATGGAACGGCATCCGCGTTAGCAGACATGCTGGCAGCTTGCCGAAAAGCCCACACGGAATCCTTTGGGAGTGACGCCGGTCTCGCCGTTGGACTGCAACTGACCCATTCGGGCCGCTTTAGTTTTCGTCGTCCGCAACTGGCGGTGCGTGATCCGCTGCTGGACCCACTGACGCTCGACAAATCCACGGGAAAGTTCGTCGATGCCTCTTATCCACTGCTCACCGATGATGCATTAAAAACAATCGAAGATCAGTACGTGGTGGCGGCAGGACTGGCAGCGCAGATAGGTTGCGACTTCGTCGATATTAAACAGTGCCATCGATATCTGCTGTCTGAACTGTTGGCTGCCCGAAATCGTCCCGGCGACTATGGCGGCAGCTTGGAAAATCGGACACGCCTGGTGCGTAATGTCATCGGTCGGATTCGCGCCGAATTCCCGAAACTGACGATCGTGACGCGGATGAACGTCTACGATGGAATTCCCTACGTTCGCAGAGATCGGCTCGCGCGGCTGACAGGATCAACTTTGGAGCAAAGTAGTTCCGATGATGCTGGGACCGGGATACCAGTTCCGCACTCGCTTCCCTTGCAAGCGGCCTTCGGAGTCGCCCCGAACGACCATCTGAAGTGCGATCTAACCGAGCCACTGCAATTAGCCGCATGGCTACGCGAATGGGGCGTTGCCGCAATCAACGTTACGATGGGGAATCCCTACGCGAATCCGCACGTGGTGAGGCCCGCCGAGTTCGCGCCGGTCGATGGCTATGACGCTCCCGAGCATCCCCTGATCGGCGTGTTGCGTCATTTTTCAGCGACGGCCACTCTACAGAAGGCCAACCCCGGTTTTCCGATCATCGGCAGCGGGTATAGCTGGTTGCAAGACTTTGCCATGGAAGCGGCGGCCGGCAATATCCGTGATGGCCGTTGTTCGCTCGTCGGCGTCGGTCGCGCCTCACTCTCGCATCCTGATTTTGTCAAACATTTGCAAGAGCATGGCACCATGAACCGCAAGATGATCTGTCGCACCTTCTCTTACTGCACCAATTTGATGCGATCGAAAGATCATCCGCTTGGACAATACCCGACGGGCTGCCCGCCATTCGATAAGGAGGTGTATGGCCCGATTTGGAAGGAAATCGAAAGTAAACGCAACTTATAGTCGCGGTCTGGTTTGCATCCTTGACTCTCCTGCCCGAATCGCGAATATGGGAATCTGGTTAATCCTTAAGTGCCTGAAGACACCTTTGCTTGCCAACCATGGAGCGGCCCATGTCACGGACGGACGATTTGTATCTGGAACTCACCCGGTTACTGCGCGAAACCGCGGTCCTAAGCTCTTGCAGCAATGTCCTCGGATGGGACGAGCAGACGTTCATGCCGGAAGGTGGTGCCCAGTTCCGTTCTGAGCAATTGGGTCTACTCGCCGGGATGGCGCACGAACGAGCGACCTCACCGCAAATCGGCGAACTGCTTGGCGAACTCGAAGGATCGGGCGATCTCGGTGATCCCGACGGCGATCGCGCCGTCAATGTTCGCGAAGCTCGCCGCAGCTACAACCGCTCCACGAAATTACCGCGGCGGTTGGTCGAAGAATTGTCTCGAACGACGACACTTGCTCAACAAGCCTGGGTCAAGGCTCGTGAGGATGCCGAATTTTCGGTTTTCCTGCCTTGGCTGGAAAAGATGATCGGCTTGAAACGCGAGGAAGCACAAGCCATTGGATACGGCGCTGGCGTTCCCTACGACGCTCTGATGGACGACT
>DASYEA010001091.1:0-4098 GCA_036499265.1 Schlesneria sp.
AATTGCTTCTTCAATTCGGCTAATCTGCGTCCGTCTGCGAAAATCTGCGGACCAGAATTCTTGTCCGCAGATGGCGCAGATTTTACAGATTTGAAGACAAGAATATGCGAGCCTAAATTTAGACATCGCAGACCTGAGCCCCATGTCGCAACGCCGCAATCGGATCGTTCCAGGTGGGGATAAATTCTTGGGCGACGAAGCCGATGTAGCCCGTCTCCAGGATTGCTTTCATGATCGGTGGGTAGTTGATTTCCTGGGTCTCGTCGAGTTCTCCGCGGCCGGGGTTGCCGGCGGTGTGGTAGTGGCCGATCACGTCTTTGTATTGGCGAATGCGGCGGATGACGTCGCCGTTCATGATGGAGACGTGGTAGATATCGAACAGCAGCTTCAAGTTGTCCGAGCCGACTCGTTTGATCAGATCGACGCAAAAATCGACATTGTCACCGAAGTAGCCGGGGTGACCTTTCATGGGGTGACTGTTGTCTCGCGAATTCAGATGTTCCAGACAGAGAATGATCCCCTGACGTTCGGCGTGGGGCAGGACTTTCTTCCAGACTTCGATGCAATCGCTGGCCGCCTTGGCCTCGTCCATGCCGGGGAATCGCATCCCGGTGAACGTGATCACTCGCTTGGAACCGACCGCTTTGGCGACATCGATCGCTTCGGTCAGTTTCTGGACGCAATGATCTTTGTATTTGGGATTGCAGGGCCCTTCACCGAATCCATGACTGCTGACCAGCGAGATCTCTAACCCAAGCTCTTTGACGGCGGGGTACGCCTCGCGTCCGATCCCTTCGATCGCGACCAGCCCGATCTCTTTGCAGTGCTTGGCAAGAACCTCGTTCTTCATTGGGTTGAAGCACCAGCCCATGACGCTCTGCCGGATCCGGCCGTTCTTGATTTGAAACTTCGGATCGGCGTCTTGTCGAGGAAGCTGAGCGTGGACGGATGAGTTCAATGACATTCCGACGGCAGCAGCCGCGGCACCTTGAAGTATTTGTCGGCGGGAGACTGGCGGGTTTGCGTGTGACATGAGGTGGCGTCCGGAGGAAGTAGGGGTGGCTGATTGTGGTACTGACCAGCTCATTTGGGGTTGGAACTCTGGCCAGTCTTATTCAGCTGGCGCTAATTTCTCTCGTGCGATCTGAACTTCGAGGGTAAAGGCTTGAGATTTCAACGCGCTGATCTCCGTACTCCGTGCGAATTCCTTCCTTGTTTCAACAATCTGTCGCCATTCGGCAGCATGCTTGATTGCCTCGTCGCAGGCATCGATGCGCTCTTTCTGTGTCTCCGCAGAGGTGGTGCGTGCGATAAAGAGTTCGCGTTCGACCGCGTAGACGGCGTCAAAATCGATGCGAGCACTTCGATAGAGTTTAGTCGCGATCTCGCGAGCCTCTTCCAAGATCGCCAACCGCTGTTGTTGAAGTTCCTTGATGCGAGAGGTGGACTTCTTCGTTTCTTGCGTCCAAACGGGTTTGCAGATGACAAACATCAAACTCGCGCAGATGGCAATGATCGTCAGCAATCGTACCGAAAACTTTTTCGTTTGGCGCATAGTTCATCTCCCGAAAGGTGTGTTGTAGAAGGCGACCTTCGCTGGTGGGACTTTGAAGGGTTTTCGCGAAGTCCCTCGCGCCTGTGTACCACTCACAATTGACCAGAAAAATCGCGCGAGATGTGGTGCAACGGCGTGGTCACCACCGAGATGAACTCGGTGGCGAAAAAATCACGAGCTCTTTGTGTACTGAAATCA
This sequence comes from Schlesneria sp., assembly GCA_036499265.1. Classification (GTDB taxonomy): domain Bacteria; phylum Planctomycetota; class Planctomycetia; order Planctomycetales; family Planctomycetaceae; genus Schlesneria. Next base: position 1,754 of record DASYEA010001091.1, read on the forward strand.
CGGCACACGGAGTGTGCCTACTACATTGAAGAGACTTCTCGTCTACTCCGCCAGCTTCTTCAGTTCCGGGATGCGGCGTTTGCCTTCAGTGACTGCTTTGGCGTCCTGGCCATCTTCGATGACGTCCTGCCAGAGAGCAATCGCGGCCTTGGCCATGTCGGGGCGTTGCTTGGCGTATTGGTCGGGGAGTTTACCTGACGCATAGGCGTCTAACGCTCGCACGCGGGCGATCAGGAACTTGCGCTGTTCGGCGATGTCGTCGGCTTCCCAGGGCTTGTCTGGTTTGCTTTCGTATTCGAGTAACGTCTTCTTTGCGGATTCGGCGGCGGGCAAATCGGCCCAGCGCGTCATCAGTCCTTGAAGCTGCATCCGGCCGGCAAACATCGTCTTGCGGTCCTTCAGTCGTGACAGGCTTTCATCGAGCAACGCTTTCGCCTGCTCCTCTCGGCGAGGTGCCGTATCGCTCAACGTATGACTGGCTGGATATTGCTTGGCGAACTTCCGTCGTTCGACAGCACCGGCATCGAGCCATTCGATCGCCGCTTGAAACGGCTTCGCGTCGGGGATCGCATGGCCCAGCTTGGGAACGACGGTCACCTTCGTGCGAATTCCCATCTCGCTGAACATCGGTCCGCGAAATCGTTCGACCTCGCTCTGATTGAAGTCTTCCGTCCCGGTCAGAAACGCGATGCTCAGCCGATCGATCGCTCGGTGACGCAGCCAGGGTTCTTCTCGCAACTCGCCACCCGCACAGACCGGCATCGCTCCACCGAACAACTCCGGCAAGGCGAACGCGATCGCACAGGCGACACGACCACCGCCCGAGAAGCCGGCGATGTAAGTTCGATCGGGGTCGATGCGATGCTGGCGACGAATATCATCCAAGACGTCCAGCACGGTCTTTACGCGACGCGGCATCGGAGTGCCGTTCCCTGCCCCATACGGACTGGCAAACACAATCCCCTTCTGCTTGCAGACCGATTCGAACTGGCTCCATCCCGCCGGGGCATCTCCGGCCGAGATAAACAAGACCATCGGCAGGCCGTCGTTCTTGGCCTTGGCCGGTGGAACAAACAATTCATAGCGTTGCTGCTGCGAATCGTAACCCTGCAACCATTCGGCGGGCGGATCGACGACGCTCTGGTTCGAAACCACAAATGTCCAGTCGAGCCGCGTCGGCTGACTGACGGTGACTTCTTTTTGATAGCCGGGTTCGGCAGCTAGGCAAGTTGCTGTGACCAAGAGCCACAGGCTGGCGATCCGCACACGAGGAGTTGTCATGATGGCAATTCACTTAGGATGGAATAACTAGTTAATCAGTACCATCCAATGGTTATTGAACAGCAAGATTCGTGATAAGCTGGGGCTTGTTTCGTCCATGGAGGCCCCGCGCGCATTGCGGGCAAGTTACCCTGAACGTTCGGCCCCAGTCTGACATGTCCAATCAAGATGACAATTATTCTCAATACGTTAACCATCCCCGTTACGGTCGCGGACCGAGATTGACGGGATTGAACCCCGATCCGTTTGCCGTGGATGTCTCATTGCATTGGCATTCGACCAACTCGCTGGAAATCGCTCAGCGATTTGAAATATTGACAGGGCAGAAATGGCCGCACGACGAGACGCTGGATTTCGGCATTCCTTGTAAGCGAATTCCGAACACAGCTATTGCTGCGGAATTGACTCTTCAATCCCCGGCAACCGTACCGGTAACGCATTATTTTGACGTCGAGCGCGTTTGCCGAGATTGTCGACGACCGTTTATCTTCTTCGCCGAAGAGCAACGATGCTGGTACGAAGAACTCGGACTCCCCATTGAGTCCGATTGCGTCCGCTGCACGCCATGTCGCGAACACAAGCAGAACATTTCGAGCAATCAGCAGCGATATGAGGAATTGTTTCACAATCGGCACCGAACTGCAGATGAAAGTCTGGAGATGGTCGCCTGTTGTCTTTCACTAATCGAATACTCGGTCTTTTCGTCTAAGCAGTTGCACCGAGCAAGGTCCGTGCTAAATCAACTTATGGGTGATGCAGGCGAATTAACCATAGCGCGGGCCCAAGAGTTAATGGACCGTATTCGATCAATCGAGCAGAAGTAAAGGACGTTAACCAGCCCCGTTACGGTCGCGGGACTGAGATTGACGGGATTAAACCCCGATCGGTTTGCCTTGGATGTCTAATTGGTTTCAGTGCGGATCAAGTTGCTGGCATCGTCTGGTCCTTGAGGAAATGCCAAATCACATGTGACGCTTTAGGTCCGTCGATTCCACACTGATTCCCAATTCATCACAGGTCTCTCGTAACCACGATTCCGTGATGAATTCTTCATTACAGCATCG
>DASYEA010001092.1:0-4589 GCA_036499265.1 Schlesneria sp.
CAAGTTACCTTTGGCGTTCGGCAGTCTGAGTCATGAATGTCATTCCGCTCATTGGGAGCAAACTGAAAAGCGATGACATTGTCGAACTCCTCGAACACTGGGATGCCGAAGTTGTCTATGACTTTGACCGATTGCACGAAAACACGCCGGACAGCTATTACGCGACGGCGCATGCTGGCGGCATTGAGCTGCACTTTGATGCCACACAGGCTCTTGTGACAGTGTACCTGCACGTTCTGTCGTCCGACGGTTTCTCGACGTTCGACATCGAACACTCTGACATCCCGTCGTTTGTATCGATCGAAGAAGCAAGACGTTTCGCATCGTCGCGCGGGATTTCCACACAGGAGGGAAATGCCACATTCCTTGGCACATTCCGTAATTGGATCAAGCTCGACTACGGAACACGTACCGTTCATTACGAATACGTTGAAGGTCGACTGAATCTAGTCACATTGCAGCGCGACAAAGCCGACATGTGAGCAGCCGGGTTGGATCGACGAAGCAAATCGTCTTGGCCGAACCATTCGGTCAACTTGACCCGCAGTCGCTGGCGGTTCAAAGTATTAGCGTGTTGATCGGAAGTCCATCATCAATTGCGGGCAAGTTACCTTGGTCGTTCGGCAGTTTCTTGCAGTGCAGTAATGCCAGATCCAAGAAGATTGAAAGTCGGCGACCTCGTGCGGTTTGTCTCAATTCCTGAAGAATGGGATCGCCCGGCGCACTTCGTCCACCGAGATTCAGTCGCGTTCATGAAAAGGATGACCAAACGCAGCTATCCATCGCGAGTTTCAAAGCTTGACGCTTCTGGCTATCCTTGGATTAACGCTCGAATGGTCCAACGCGGCAGGTTGTGCTATCACCATTGGTTAATCACCGAATCTACCGGATGGCGGCTGGTGAAGAGGCGGCCTAGCAAAGGCCGAACAATTCGGTCAACTTGACCCGCAGTCGTTAGCGGTTCACAGTGTTGGTGTGTTGATTTGAAGCCCATCGTACATCGCGGGCAAGTTACCTTTGTCGTTCGGCCGAAGAGAGAAGACGATGCTTACGCCTATGCCTGAGAGCTGATTTGGCGAGCGCCAACTCCAAGAACACAATGAAGATTGCTTTTCGCTGGACGACTGATTGAACCATGCTCTTCAAAAATGACACCAATGAGCCACTTTGGGGAAAGTATACAGCGGACACAATCAATATTGCCGGCTTCTACTACCCCCTAGAAATCGGGCTTGATGAAGACCAGATTGACGAATTAATTCTTCAGAGCCTGAGTGAAGACGCTCTTGCCACGTTGTACAAAGCACCTGCCAACGGGCGTTATCGACCGTGCGCAGAAGAGAGATCGTAGAATTGAGCCGAACTCCTGGTATTCAGATCTCGAATACCATCCATGCCGAACAATCCGGTCAACTTGACCCGCAGTCCGTTGTGGTTCAACATCAAGTTTGTTTATCGTCAGCCCGTAATACATTGGCGGGCAAGTTACCTTGGTCGTTCGGCTTGGCAATGCCTGAGAAGATCGTCACCTGTGATGAATGCGGACAGCCAGCTGTACTAAGTTTCGGCGAAGGCGGCTTTGGGTGGTGGGAATCGCTTTCTTGCCCGTCATGCGGTAACGCTTACGAAGCTGACGGACATCCGCCAACGCCTGACGACTACCGGCAGGTCATATTGCGTGAGCAAGGGCCGTGGACACTTGATGCACCCCTCCCCGCAACGATGGAACTTCTGAGGGCGCTCCGGGCGGTGCTTTCTCTTTCGTTGTCTGCAACCCAGGAACTACGGAACCGGTTACCAGGTGAGATCAGACATGGCACTCGATTTGAGATGAATCAGATACTGGATGCCGTCCAACGACAGATGGGTCCGTCGGGGCTTATTGTCCGGCCGCTGGTTACGCCGAACGACGTAAAGTAAGAGCGCGCCCGTAGTACGAACGCATAGTTGACGATTGAACCGAACTAGCCGGTCAACTTGACCCGCAATCGCTGGCGGTGCAAAGTGTTGGCGTGTTGATCGGAAGCCCGTCGTTTATCGCGGGCAAGTTACCTAGAACGTTCGGCAGCGTGCGGCACTGTCAGATGAGATTTGAGGGAGGTGGAGTTGGACGACGATCGGAAATATGACGCTCTGTACCAGCTTACGGAGCATGCGGATCATCTGAACGCGATCTGCACCCCCGATCCGCTTGCCACCGTAACATACGAAATGATGTCTGGTGCGTTGATTTGGTCGGATGAGACGAGACCGGATACACCGACCTACGTCATATGGGCGCTGCGTGAAATCTTCCACCATCGAACGCAGTTAATGCTGAAGAACCTTGAACCTGAAAACGAGGTCTGGCCGAAATTGGTCTCGCTATTTCCTGATTGGGTCGGGTTTCTCCTGGAGCGGCGAAAACCGACACCTGAATTGCTTGCGGAGTATCGGCGAGGAGACATCACGGCCAGATGGTGTATGCGGAATTGGGAGCGAGAGGACGGAAACGAGTGAGTTGCAGGTAATAATTAGCCGTCCAATCAGATACAGCAGGCCGAACCATTCGGTCAACTTGACCCGCAGTCGCTGGCCGTTCAAATTATTGGCGTGTTGATGGGAAGCCCGTCATTGATCGCGGGCAAGTTACCTTGGTCGTTCGCCTCAAGAGAAATGAGCTCGTGCATGCCCGAATACGCGGATGTCTACGCGATTGGCGGAGAACGGACAGAACGAGCGATAACAGAATTCCTCGACTGCTTTCTTTCGTCACGCGCTGAATCCGCAGATGAGTATGAAGTTCCGCAGTATTCCGATTCGCCGACCATCGTCTACACGAAGGCTTCAGATTTAATTCGTCACTGCTGCACAAATCAGAAAGAGGTTCATGCAATCTATTGGCGAAGTAACGAGGAGCCAGAGCACGCAATGGTTTTCTTCCTCGCTGATGGTGGCGTGATTCTGGGTATTTCAGCACCTGCGGGGAATTCAGAACGTGTGGATGAAATTGCAAGTGACTTAGAACGGTACATCGGCAGCGACAACATCTTCATTACTTATGAAGATACTCCACCTGAATCGACCCAGGAGTTCTACGCCCTCCTGAATAGCCTTGACTCAGACCCGGATGAACTTGCGCGAGAAACCAGAGTACACAGACGAATCAGAGGCGAACAAAGCGGTCAACCGGAGCCGCCGATCACGCCGGATTTCAAATCATAGTTTCTTGGCGGCGGCCCGGTTACCGCCGTCGTTCGGCGGAGGACAAGTGGTAGAGATCATCGTCCGCCGAGGTCGCATCAGCCATGTTCATTCCATCCGCGATCTACTGAACGAAGTACGTGAGCGCCCAACATTGTGGCTCTCCGCTAAGTCGCTGACCGGCTTGGAGTGCTTACTTGGTGGCTATGAGATGGCTTGTAGCTTGCATGAGATTCCGACTACTAAACGTCTGGCCGACGATATTCCATGGGAAGGGTTCACACATTGGCTCAAGCAGACTTACGCCAAGAACCACTTGAGCGTCGGATGGCACTCGATCATCGTTGAGCAATCGGTATCAGAAGCGGACGCATTTGATCAATTCTTTTCATTACTCGACGAATACGAACGACAATGCCAAGAAGGCCGAACGAGGCGGTCAACTTGACCCGCAGGCACTGGCGCTTCAAAGTGTTGGCGTGTTGATTGGGTGCCCGTCGTTGATCGCGGGCAAGTTACCTTGAACGTTAGGCCGAAAACCGTGTTGCTCCAACTCTTGGTGAGGGAAGGATGACGAAGGACGAGAAAGCGCTGCTCGACAATCTGCTGAACTCGCTTGATCGATTGTATGATCGCGACTCGTCAGCCACCGATGTTTGGGCGCTATTGTTTGCGACCTCAAAGGCTCTCGCGAGTTCTGAGTTTCTTCCGCATATTGAACCGTTTGTCGGCAAGCTTCTTGCGATCGTGCGAACACGTGGTAGCACAGGTGATAGCCGTCGGGATGCCGCGCTGGTTGCTACCGACGACCTTCGGAAGCTTCTTGCGGATTGGCTACCATTTCCAAACTAAGTGCCTAACAAGCGGTTCAACCCGACGTGTGCCGAGGCGCGGGTTTAGTATATCATGTCACCCGTAGGCACACGCGGGTTAACCTGGTCGTTATGCCACAGAAGGACTCATCCCCTGAAAGAGTACGCAATGAAAACTACTCTTGCACGACGAGCGGCCACTTTTACGCTTGCTGCGATGGTTCTTTGCTCGCTGATCTACAGCACTCAAATTACAGCAGCACCCAAGGGCCCGGCAACTCCAACTGCGTACCGTGTTGAAACTACTGCCATCCTTGATCGCGATGACGCCAAACTTGTAAAGATACGGGTTGAAAGTGGCGTGGCGTTCTACGCAACCGTTGATCACGGGGAAGGCCATACTAGTTCTACGTCCAAGTTTGATCCTGCTTCCAAATCACACCATGTGGATATTGTCTTGCTGTTCGACCACATCACATCGCACCAATGCGTCAAGGAACTGCTGACTGTCGGCGCAGCGGGCGGCCCGTCTGTGCAGTCCGTCCCTCTCGAATACAAGCTCAATGACAACATCAAAGCGAAAGTCACTGACGG
>DASYEA010001093.1:0-5386 GCA_036499265.1 Schlesneria sp.
GGTGCTGATCGCCTGTGGCTTTGTCGTAAACTCCACTGTCGAACTGCGTGCTCAACAGTCCGGTAAAGAATCTGCTGGACCGACCGTGCCGGAACTACAGCGACAGTCCTTCCGGTTGCGCATCACAGATTCCGAAACCAACAAGCCGATTGCCGGTGCCATCGTCCAACTGACTGAGACGTTCATGTATGACGTCGAATACTTTGAATCTCGCGAGTTGACAACTGAGCAGGTCACGACAGATACCGAAGGCTACTATTCGTTCTCTCTCGATCTCGCGAGTGCCGATTTGTCGAATCGATGGCTCAAGATTCAGGTGTCGCATCCGAATTATTTGCCGTCTCCGGCAAGCCAACAGTTCGGTTTGTCGTTAAAGGGACAACTCAAGAATTACCGAGCAGATAAACCAATCGGATCCGAGACGTTGCCGTTGCATCCGGCTCGTGACGTTCACGGAGTGCTGCAGACTCCGGATGGAAAACCAGCGGCGCATGTCGACATCAAAGGATTCAGCTATCGGGACAATGTCAGGGAATACTATCCGTCCCAGATTACGTCTCGGACGGATGGCGAAGGACGTTTCCGACTTCAAGCCGACGCGAAGGGGTCCGGAAGATATTGGTTTCTGCCTGACGATTTTGCTCCTAAGGGAATCGACGCAGGGCAAAACGTAGATTTGAGTGTTGTTACACTAGAACCTGGTATACGATCCAAGGGGCGTGTCGTTGATGTGGATGGCAATCCTGTGGCGGCAATGACGGTCATGGCAACACAGATGAAACGAGAATTCTCGTGGGGCGCAAGTCGCTGCCAGCGTTTCGCCGTGACCGATTCCAACGGCCAATTTGAACTGAGCCCATTCGAGATGGGAGCTTATGACCTTCGCGCGTTCCCCTTGGGACAGTCTGGTCATCGGCCACCGGTCTACTCGGGATATTTCCTGCCAGAAGAGCGTTTGATTTCGCCGTCTGCCGAAGACCTCGAACTCCGTGCGGTTCCAACTGTGGAGGTTCGTCTGGCGACACTGAACTCGAAACGAGAATCGATCGACTCACTCCGGTTCTATCTCTTTGGAACCTTCCCCCGGGCAATTGTGTCTGTCGGAGGTGCGAGTATTCGCCCGAAGAAAGGCTTGTCATCCCTGCAGACCCCCAAGGGAACGACGCGCGCCAACCTCAAACTGGCTGAGCTACCTGAAGATGCAATCCTGTTGAAACGCGATGCCGCAGCGCGTTACGAAGTCAACCCACGAGGAGTCCTGTTCGATCGAATTGATAGCGACATCGACATTGAGGTCATTCGCTTTCGACCTACCCGACTAAGCGTCAAGGTCGTCGACCAGATGGGGAAAGAACATCCAGATATTCGACCGAAGGGACTGATCTCGTCACCCGATCTCGTCGATGGACAGGTCGAAGTCGAGTTCTACCGACGCAATGGGGACCCTTGGCGATCGCAACCGTTGATCACCATCGGTAAATTGGCCGTGACGGTGGAAGGCCTGACCACCCAAATCGTAACCAAGACGATCTCGCTGGTGGAAGGCGAAGAGCAGGAAGTCACGATGGTCGTGATGAGTAAATAAGGGCACATCGGCGATCCACTGACGCATTATGTTCGAAGCGGCATCGTCACTATGTCTTGATGGAAACTGAACGCGGTGGCCTGCGATCTGTTAAGAGCTTGCGAGTGAAGAATGACGTGAGCAGCGCGGTTTGTTATGTTCCTCTCTCTGCCACTTTACCCGCAGTGTGCTTCCCTGTTTTTGCTGATCAATGACGTCGAGACTTCTAATATGCGATTCAGATTTCTTGGGCTGGGGTTCGTGACGCTGTTCATTCAGTTGCAAGGTGTGACTCTTGCGCAGAAACCAGCTCTCAATGACAGCATCAATCGACGCGGCGAAGAAACGTGGGGCATCGCCAAGCAGATATGGCAGTTTGCTGAGCCTGGTTACCAAGAGACGCAGTCTTCGAAGTTGCTGGCGGACACGCTGGAAAAAGCAGGGTTTGTCGTCAAGCGCGGCGTCGCGGACATTCCCACGGCGTTCACTGCGACATTTGGTGAGGGAAAGCCCGTCATCGGGATTATGGGAGAATACGACGCGTTGCCGGGGTTGTCTCAGCAGGCGGTTCCCGAGCAGTTGCCTCGTGAAGGCGCGACTTACGGACATGGCTGCGGACATCACATGTTTGGCGCGGCTTCGATGTCGGCCGCGATCGCGATCGCCGAGCAGATCAAGGCGGGGCATCTTCGTGGGACAGTTCGCTTCTATGGGTGCCCCGCAGAAGAGGGTGGCAGCGGAAAGACGTTTATGGTGCGAGCGGGGCTGTTCAACGATTGCGACGCCGCCCTGCACTGGCATCCGTCATCTCGAAATTCCGCTGGCGATGGATCGTGCCTGGCACGTGTCGCGGTGAAGTTTCGATTCAAGGGAACGAGTGCTCACGCGGCAGGCTCGCCCGATTTGGGACGGTCGGCGGTCGATGCCGTTGAGCTGACCGCTCACGCTTCCGAGTTGATGCGCGAACATACACCGGACTTCACTCGGATTCATCACGTCATCACGGCCGGTGGTGGGGCTCCGAATGTCGTCCCTGATTTCGGCGAAGTCTTCTTCTACCTGCGGCATCCCAAGGCAGAGATCGTGAAGGAGCTTTACCCGCGTCTGCTGAAGTGTGCTCAAGGGGCAGCGTTGGCCACCGAGACGAAGCTCGAAGAAGTTTATCTCGGCGGCACGATGGAGATCCTGCCGAATGACGCACTGGCACAAGTCGCAATGAGCAACCTGAAACATCTGAACGATCTGAAGTACACGCAGGAAGAACTCGAGTTTGCGGCGAGGATCCAATCGACGCTCAGCAAGCCCCTACCTCTCGATACACTAACGCACGTCTTTAATACCAGTACCGACATCGGCAAGGGTTCGACGGATGTCGGCGACGTTTCCTGGGTCGTGCCCACGACCGGGTTCACCACGTCGTGCTATGTACCAGGTACTGGAGCTCACTCGTGGCAAGCTGTCGCGGCTGGGGGAATGTCAATCGGGAAGAAGGGGATGCAGTTGGCGGCGCGAACCATGGCTGCCACGGCCTCGGATCTGTTTCAACAGCCCGAGACGTTGGCAGCCGCCAAAGCGGAATTCACCAAACGGCTGGAAGGTCGCAAGTACGACCCGTTGCTGCTGCCTGGACAGAAGGCTCCATTGGATTACCGAAACTCTGCGGTCGCCCAATAACAAATAAAACGACGGGCAGCGCGGCGACAAATTCTCGCGAACTGATGTCGCATGATCGATTTATAGACAAATCGCTCTTGCCTTGCGCCATTCTGCGCAACAAAATAGCGCCCGCACTTCGGTATTCGTCGTCTCTTCATCGAAGATTCATTTCCAAAGGATTCGCCATGGACCACAAAGGTCGCGCTCGTGGGTTCACGTTGATTGAGTTGCTGGTGGTCATCGCGATCATTGCAGTTCTCATCGCATTGCTCCTGCCAGCGGTGCAACAGGCGCGCGAGGCGGCTCGACGTTCGCAATGTGCCAACAACCTGCATCAACTGGTGACAGCGATGCATAATTACGAATCGACTTACACGTGTTTTCCGCCGGGAAGTCTTGGCCCAATGGTGGGGGATAACAATTTCGCTGCGCCGTGGGCCGACCCCAGCGTCGGAGGCTGCTGTCCGTGGGGTCACTTCGGCTGGCCTGCCATGATACTTCCTCAGATAGACGGCACCAATGTTTACAATATCATCGACTTCACGGTGCCTGCCTATGTGTATTCTCTCATCGAGAATGGGGCTCAGCGCGGTCCAGCGGGTGATCCGAAAAACATGCAGGCGGCGACATCGATGCCACCCGTCTTTGTCTGTCCTTCGTCTCCACGCGCTCAACCAGCAAACCAAAACAAAGATTATGGCATCAACGGTGGAACCGGAACCTGCTGTCCGGAACGAGCCCAAGCTGGGATGAACGGAATTGCGTTCGTCAACAGTTCTGTTCGAATCGGGCACATCATTGATGGCACGAGCAATACGCTGATGTTTGCCGAGTTGACTCATACGACGAAGCATAGTTGGCTCGATGCAAACAAAGGATCCAATCCCTTCTTCTGGGTGCATCATCCGTCTGAAGGATACGTCGATGCAACAGCGCAAGATATTCCCGATACCATCTCGGACAACAACCGTGCGGCCGAGTCACATCACGTCGGCGGCGTTCAAGCAATCTTCTCTGATGGTCACTTGAGATTCATCAGCGATAACATTGACGTGAATACCTATATCCGCCTGTTCAGCCGGAACGGCAATGAAGTGGTCGGCGACTTCTAAAGTCAGCACCGATCGATGCACCTACTCTACCGATCCCATTGCCGGATCGCTCGGCAATGGACGGTGCCCTACAAGTTGTCGCGCGCAGAGAGGAAAGTCCGAATGATGCCGTCGCCTAATCGCGTTTCCCGTTGGTCGATTTCATTGATGGTGATTGTTTGCTTCTCTCTCTGCTCTTGTTTCGGCGGCGGTCCCAAGCCTGTGAAGCTTCATCGCGCTTCAGGAGTCCTCACGGTCAATGGCACCCCCGCCCCGAATATCATTATTCACTTTGTCCCCAGCCCCGGTCGCCCCAGCATCGCGGTAACGAATGCCCAAGGGCAATTTGACATGCTGTATCAAACCGATCGAGCGGGTGTGTTGCCTGGCGAACATAAAGTCTGGGTGGAATATAAACCGAGCAGTCCCACGGAGGAAATGAAGATCCGAGCGGGGGAGAGCCCGTTGTCTACAGAGTTGCAAGAGGCGCTGACGAAATACGGCACTCTTGAAAAGACGCCTTATCGAGTCACCGTCGACGAGGATGAAAAGAATCTGGCGATCAAGCTGGACTAAATGAGTGTGCGCGATTCTGCTTGTGAAAAAAACATTTTCGGGTGCCACTGGCGACGGCTTTGCGTTGCCAGTGTCTTGTCGATGTATCGCAGAGTAAACAAACCGTGGTGACGCTGAAGATTGCATACGCTCACTACCCGATCAAAGCCATCGCAGCAACGCGAAGACACTGGTGGCCCAAAGCGGCTACCAGTGGCACCTAACCTGAAATCCAAAACGAGCAGAATCGCGCACGGTCATTTAGTGCTGATAGCACTGACGTGTCGCGTTGAAGCATGGGTTAGACTCAGTGGACTTCTGCTCGCCGGGCACCACAGCGATGTGGGATGCGCTCTAAGGACGCCCATCAAACAAAAGTAGCTCTCCATCAGGATGGAGAGCTACTTTGAATTTGCAAATCGACAATCCGCAGATTTCGCTCTAGAAGTCGGCGACAATTTCACGACCGGATCGTGTGGCGACGGATTGCCAAACGGCGCGATTGACCAACTGGCTCGTG
>DASYEA010001094.1:0-5686 GCA_036499265.1 Schlesneria sp.
CTGGGCGTGACCAGCTACGGCGACCTGTCTCAGTTTGCTCAGCAACAAAGTCGCGCGTCGGCGTTTATTCTGTCGATCGACGACGAGGAATTTACGCCCGGCCAGGAAGTTGATCCGGCGATCATCAAGCTGCGCGGCTTCATCAGCGAAATCCGTTTTAAGAACGCGGAAATCCCGATTTATCTATACGGGGAAACACGCACGTCCAGCCACATTCCCAACGACATCCTGCGGGAACTGCATGGCTTCATTCATATGTTTGAAGACACGCCCGAGTTTGTCGCTCGGCATATTATCCGAGAAGCGAAGGCTTACATCGATAGCCTGGCCCCGCCGTTCTTCCGGGCTTTGGTTGAATACGCGAACGATGGATCGTACTCGTGGCACTGCCCGGGGCATTCAGGCGGCGTCGCGTTCTTGAAGAGTCCCGTTGGGCAGATGTTTCACCAGTTTTTTGGTGAGAACATGCTGCGAGCCGACGTCTGTAACGCGGTGGAGGAACTGGGGCAGTTGCTCGATCATACCGGGCCCGTAGCGGCGTCCGAACGGAACGCAGCGCGAATATTCAGCGCGGATCACTGCTTCTTCGTAACGAATGGAACGTCGACTTCGAACAAGATGGTCTGGCACTCGACTGTCGCGAGTGGTGACATCGTGGTTGTCGACCGCAATTGCCATAAGTCGATCCTGCACTCGATCATCATGACAGGGGCCGTGCCAGTCTTCCTGACTCCGACACGTAACCATCTGGGGATCATCGGTCCGATTCCGCTGGATGAGTTCAAGCCTGAGAATATCCAGAAGAAGATCGACGCGAATCCGTTCGCCAAGGCAGCACAGGCAAAGTATCCGGGTCGCAAGCCGCGCATCCTGACGATCACCCAGAGCACGTACGACGGTATCATCTATAACGTGGAAACACTGAAGGCGCTGCTCGACGGAAAGATCGCGACGCTGCATTTCGACGAAGCCTGGCTGCCGCACGCGGCGTTTCATGAGTTCTACCGTGATATGCATGCGATCGGTCGCGACCGGCCACGCACGAAGGACTCGATCATTTTTGCGACTCATTCGACGCACAAGCTGCTGGCGGGGATCTCGCAGGCGTCGCAGATCCTGGTCCAGGATTCCGAGAAGCAGAAACTGAACAGGCCCGTGTTTAACGAAGCCTATTTGATGCACACATCAACCTCACCGCAGTACGCGATTATCGCCTCATGCGACGTGGCGGCCGCGATGATGGAACCGCCTGGCGGGACGGCTCTGGTCGAAGAGTCGATCAGCGAAGCGTTGAACTTCCGCCGCGCGATGCGAAAGGTCGAAGACGAATGGGGCAAGGACTGGTGGTTTAAGGTCTGGGGCCCTGAGAAGCTGGCAGAAGATGGGATCGGGCAGCGCGACGACTGGATGCTGAAGGCGAATGCCAAGTGGCACGGATTCGGCAATCTGGCACCGGGCTTCAACATGCTCGATCCGATCAAAGCGACGTTGATCACGCCGGGACTAGACGTGTCGGGCAAGTTTGCGAAGACGGGCATTCCGGCATCGATCGTCACTCGGTATCTGGTCGAACACGGGGTGATCGTCGAGAAGACGGGACTCTACTCGTTCTTCATCATGTTCACGATCGGAATCACCAAGGGCCGCTGGAACACGCTGGTCAGTGCTTTGCAACAGTTCAAGGACGACTACGATAAGAACCAGCCGATGTGGCGAATTCTGCCCGAGTTCTGCCAGCAGTATCCTCGATATGAAGGGATCGGCCTAAAAGACCTGTCGCAGCAGATTCACGATACTTATAAGGCGAACGATGTCGCTCGCGTGACGACGGAAATGTACACGTCCGTCATGCAGCCCGCGATGAAGCCATCCGATGCCTACGGCATGCTGGCTCACGGCGAGATCGATCGCGTCGAGATCGACAACCTGGAAGGCCGCGCAACAAGCGTGCTATTGACCCCCTATCCGCCAGGGATTCCGCTGCTCATTCCAGGCGAATGCTTCAACACAACAATCGTCGAATACTTGAAGTTCGCGCGGATGTTCAACGAGAAGTTCCCCGGCTTCGATACCGACATTCACGGACTGGTTGAGGAAGAGGTGGATGGCAAACGCGGTTACTATGTCGACTGCGTTCGCAAGAACGGTTCGGCGAAGCACCTATAAACGTATTTGTGCCCCGATTCGCTATGTTGAGGTGACGACATGCCTGCAAGCAATCATTCGCAGTCGCGTCGGTTCGGTGCCGGCTGTTGGGTGCTCGCATTCGGCTTAGTGTCACTGTCAATCGAATGGGCTCCTGCTGCGGACTCGATCTTCGTTCCTGGAACGAAGCCAGTCCTTTTGCAGGAAACTGGTGCCGGGGAAGGTCCCGCCTGGCATCCTGAGCTGGGGTTGCTCACCAGCGGCGACGGCAATACGAATCGCCGCGACAAAGAGGGAAAGGCTTCGGTCTATCACACGGGCACGGGATCGAACGGGCTGATGTTCGATCGAGACGGCCGGCTGATTCTGTGCGAGTCGGCTCGGTATCGCGTGACGCGTGTGGAGAAGGACGGCAAGGTGACTGTCCTCGCCGATCGCTATGAAGGTCATCGATTCAACACTCCGAACGATCTGACTCAGGATTCCAAAGGTCAAATCTATTTCTCGGATCCTCGTTATGGGGATCGCGATGATATGGAGATGGTGGACGACCAGGGGCGGAAGGTAGAAGGAGTCTACCGCATCGATGTCGACGGCAAGGTGACACGCATCATTACTCATGAGGTCGATCGACCGAATGGGGTGGTGATCACTCCTGACGACAAGTATCTATTCGTGGCCGACAATAACAACAATGCGGCCAATGGAGCGCGCAAACTGTGGCGATTTGCTCTGAAGACTGATGGTTCTGTCGATATTGCCAGCCAGAAGCTGATCCACGATTGGAAGACGACTCGCGGTCCAGATGGAATGAAGCTGGATATGGCCGGTCGACTGTATGTTGCGGCGGGATTGAATCGACCGAATCCACCATTTGAATCCGCCGATAAGCCTACCGCGGGAATCTATGTGTTCTCGCCGAAAGGGGAACTGCTGGAGTTTGTCGCAATCCCACGAGACGAAACGACGAACTGCGCATTCGGTGGCGACGATCTGAAAACGCTGTTCGTTACGGCGGGAGGAACACTCTGGAGTCTTCGGACGACGACGCCGGGCGTCTCGGTCTGGAAGTCAAACACCAAGTAGACCGGAAGTCGTGCGGATTGAGAGAGTCATCCTCGGCAAACTTTCGGAATCGCGAGGTTTCCTTAAAAAGCGGGCCGGTTACTTCACGGTGACGCTTCGTGGACTGTAAGATTCCACCCAACGACTTCGGTTGATTGGACCACCCTCTGAGGAGCGACTGCTGATGCCTCGACGCCTTGATGTTCTATTCCTTGCGGTCACGATGGCCGCTGTTTGTGCGTGCGAAACGCTCGGCTCGGCTGCCGAGACGACAGATGGTAAGACTTTCACGCAGGTTCCAGAAATCGCCCCCGCAGCCGGGCAACCAGATCCCAAGCGAAAAGATGATCCCGGAATTGGCAAGGCCATCACGGAAGGGCCGAATCCGAGTTGGATTTGGGGTGCCGATATCCACAAAAAGTACGTCGCCCGCAAGACATTCAAGGGAACGGCGGCAAAGGCATTTCTACGGGCCACCTGTGACAACACAATGACAGTCTACGTCAACGGTCAGAAAGTAGCGACTAGCGACAACTGGGAAACCCCCGTTGAAATCGATGTCAGCAAGCACCTGACGCCCGATGAAAACGTCATCGAAGCAGAGATTACCAACGAAGGTAACACGGGGGGATTCGTTGCTCGATTGGCCCTCATTGGCGGCGATGGCACCAAGCAGTATATCGTGACGGACGACTCCTGGCAGGTCGCCGAATCACGCAATGCGAAGGAAACTGTCCCAGCCCGCGTGGTCGCCAAACTGGGCGATCACCCCGGTGGCAAGGTCTTCCTGGCGGAGCCCGATACCAACAGCGCACGAGACTTGTTCAATCTGTTGCCCGGATTTCAGGCCGAACGTCTGTTTACCGTACCAAAGGAAACACTCGGTTCGTGGGTCAACATTGCCACCGATCACAAGGGTCGCCTGATCGTCAGCGACCAGGGAGACAAGGGCCTGTGCCGCATCACCCCGCCAGAGATCGGCAGCAAAGATCCAACTAAGGTCGAACTGCTGGACCTCAAGATTGACGGCAAAGTTCTATCGGGGGCTCAAGGTCTGCTGTACGCGTTCGACTCGCTGTATGTCGTCTGTAACGGCGGACCGGGGAGCGGCCTCTATCGCTGTCAAGACACTGATGGCGATGATCAGTTCGACAAGGTCGAGCGACTACGAGCAATTCCCGGTGGTGGCGAACATGGTCCGCACGCCGTGCGATTGTCTCCAGATGGCAAGTCACTGTTTATCAGCTGTGGCAATCACACTCACCTTCCATTTGAGCGAAAGCTCAACGCCGAAGTGCAGACCATGGGTGGGCCACGCCCCGAGCAATTGCACGCGACATTGCCGGAAGGGGCCACCAGCCGGCTGGTTCCCAACTGGGATGAAGATTTGCTGCTGCCGCGCCAATGGGACGGCGGAGGTCACGCCGCGGGTATTCTGGCCCCTGGTGGTTGGATCTGCGAGACCGATCCAGAAGGCAAGAATTGGTGTGTCTACTCGTCGGGCTACCGAAATCAGTTCGATTTCGCGTTCAACGCCGACGGTGAAATGTTCGTTTATGATGCCGACATGGAGTGGGACTACGGCTCACCCTGGTATCGACCGACCCGAGTAGTCCACTCGACTAGCGGAGCGGAATTTGGCTGGCGCAGTGGAACGGGAAAATGGCCGGCCTACTATCCCGACAGCCAGCCCGAAATCGTCAATATCGGCCCTGGCTCGCCAGTGGGTGTCGACTTTGGGTACGGAACCAAGTTCCCCGCCAAGTACCAGAAGGCACTCTACATTTGCGACTGGACTTTCGGCACGATGTATGCCATTCATATCGAGCCGGACAGCCAATCTCCTTCGACTTACCGCGGCGTGAAAGAGGAGTTTGTTTCTCGCACACCACTGCCGTTGACCGACTGCACTGTCGGAAAAGACGGAGCACTGTACTTTACGATCGGTGGACGTGGAGCTCAATCCGAACTCTTCCGAGTTACCTATGTTGGCACCGATAGCACTGCTCCCGTAGACGCACACGATGCATCATCAGGTAAAGCGATGCGACAAAAGCGTCATGCCGTTGAGAAGTATCATGTCAGCACTCCAGATGCTGTTGCGGTGAAGGAGTTGGTAACTCAGTTGGGATCGACCGATCGCGCACTGCGGTACGCGGCCCGCGTTGCTTTGGAACGAGTACCCACCGCCGATTGGCAGACCGCGATCTTCACTGCGGCTGATATGGCCAAGTCGGAAAAGGATCCGCAAAAGGCCGTGGCTCCGCTCAACACGGTGATCTATGGTTGTGTTGGACTCGCTCGACAGGGCGAACCAGCACTGCTGCCGAAGATTCTGGAAGCTCTGGGGAAACTCGACTTCGCCAAGTCAAGCGAAGAACAACAGCTTAGCCTGACGCGAGCTTACCAGTTGGCTTTCATCCGTCTGGGCAACCCCGATAAGGAGCAATGTACCGCTCTGGCAACCAAGTTCGAC
>DASYEA010001095.1:0-3517 GCA_036499265.1 Schlesneria sp.
GAACGCCACTCTTGCCGACGAAGTCGCTGCGGCCCCAATTTCAGCGACGATCTCGAATGAGGATCGCGATTTCTTCGAGAAGAGCATCCGACCGGTCCTGGTGGAAAAGTGTTATAGCTGCCACTCGACCGAGGCCAAAAAACTCAAGGGCGAACTTTATCTCGACTCGCGCGCCGGTATCGCGGCCGGTGGTGAGGGAGGCGCGGTTGTCAGCGGTCGCGACCCGAATCAAAGCCGTTTGATTCAGGCGATTCGCTGGACTGATTCCGACCTGCAAATGCCACCGAACGAGAAATTGAGTGCTCAGCAAATCGCTGCGTTTGAACGCTGGATCGAACGCGGCGCACCCGACCCGCGCGAAGCGGCCATATCGGCAACGCCAGGCACCGTGAAGAAAAAGATCGACTTGGAAGCAGGTCGCAACTGGTGGGCGTTTCAACGGGTCAAACCGATCGATGTTCAAGTGTTGGACGATGCTGGCTGGGCGAAGAAAAAGATCGATCACTTTGTCTTGCGGCAACTCCAAGAAGACCATCTCGTCCCGTCACCCGCTGCCGATCGCGCAACGCTAATTCGGCGAGTCTATCTCGACTTAATCGGCCTGCGGCCGACTTACGAGCAGGTGGAAGCTTTTGTCCACGACGATTCGACCGATGCCTATGAACGCGTCGTCGAGCAACTCCTCTCGTCGATGCATTATGGAGAACGATGGGGACGGTACTGGCTCGACGTGGTGCACTACGGGGAGGATAACTACACCGGCGAGGCGACCACGCCGCCGTATCCATTTGCCTGGCGCTATCGCGACTGGGTCATCGAAGCCGTCAACAAGGACCTGCCCTACGATCGGTTCGTCAAGTTGCAGTTGGCCGCGGATCTAATGCCGGGTACCTCGCGACAGGATCTGGTCGCATTGGGGTTCCTCGGTGCCTCGCCCGGCTATCACAAGGATGGGCGGCTGTCGAAAGAAGTTGTGGAGACACTGTACACAGATGATTGGGACGAACGCGTCGACACGATCACGCGCGGTTTGCTGGGGCTGACTGTCGCCTGTGCCCGCTGTCACGATCACAAGTTCGATCCCATCCCGACAGCAGACTACTACAGCCTGGCGGGTGTGTTCGCGTCGACCGTGCAGGCCCCGCGACCACTGGCAGAGATCGACCCTGTCGCCGAAACACGATTCATGATGGACACGCAGCGCATCTTTTATCGCAGCTATGTCGCGAATCTGCTGCGAGACGACCCAGGCTCCAAGCCGGACGAAGCCCGCCAGAAGGTCAAGCGCTACGCAGCGGAAATGCAACAACTGAAAGAGGACAACGCAGGCCTTCGCGAATCGCATCCCAAGTTGTACGAGCACCTGTCGCAACTTGCGAGACAGCCGAACCCGTATCCCGATGAACCAAAACGCGAGCCCACGCCGCGGGGTGACAGGCGTCGCGGTGCTTCCACGGAGCCGCTGTTTCAGGCGGTGTATGATGCGGGCTTCTGGATCGATGGCTTGGACCCCGATCTGACGATGCTCGAGATCCGCCCCGGCGAGCCACGCGACCTGCATGTTCTACAAGGTGGCAGCGTCACTAGGCCAGGCGCTATTGCACCAAGAGGTTTCTTGTCCGTGCTGGCGAGCAGCGATCCCAAGTTTCATCAGGGATCGGGTCGCAGCGAACTGGCCGATCGAATCTTCAGTGATGCAGCCGGACTTTCAGCACGAGTGATCGTGAACCGAGTGTGGGCCTGGCACTTCGGCAAGCCGCTCGTAAGCACACCGAGTGACTTCGGCGTCCAGGGCGAGAAGCCGACTCACCCTCAATTGTTGGACGACCTGTCAGCACGCTTCATTGACAATGGCTATTCGCTGAAGTGGTTACACCGTGAAATCGTACTGTCGGCGACGTACTGTCAGTCAAGTCGGCCGCGCGAAGAGGCTACTCAGATGGATCCGTCCAATCGATTGCTGTGGCGGATGAACCCTCGACGGCTGGACATCGAGGCTTATCGCGACTGTCTGCTTCAAGCCAGCGGCAACTTGGACGAACGATTCGGGGGACCATCAATGGACCTGGATCAGCCCGGCAGTACTCGCAGAACGGTCTATGGCCGAATTGGCCGGGAACGACTGAGCACGATGCTGCAGCTTTATGATTTTCCGAGCGCAGCGATCCACAGCCCGCAACGCGAGAGCACTATCTCGCCACTGCAGCAACTGTTTGTCATGAACAGTAGTTTTCTGCAGGATCGAGCGGCGGCGCTAGTCAGTCGCGCCGAGCCGGAGCCGGACAACAAGTTGAAGATCCGCGCGATGCATCGCCGCTTGTTCGGTCGCGACCCCACCGAACACGAACTCCGACTGGCAGACCGTTTTCTGGAAACCTCCTCACTCGCACAATACGCCCAGGCATTGCTGGCCACCAATGAGGTGATCTTTTGGCCCTGATCCCAACACCACGACGTGCCTTTATCGAATCCTTGTCTGCGGGCCTGGGATCGGTCGGCCTGATGAGCATGCTCTCACAGCAGTCGGCGCGTGCCAATACAGTGACGAGTGTTAGCGGCCCCGCCCCATCGCAATTCACTCCCAAAGCCAAACACAACATCGTGCTGTTCATGGCGGGTGGTCCGTCGCAGATGGACCTGTTCGATCCGAAACCCGCGTTGCAGAAATATGAGGGACAGCGGCCACCGGGGGCTGACCTGCGAACCGAGCGGACGACCGGGGGAATCCTGCCGTCACCGTTTGCCTTCAAAAAGCACGGCGAAAGCGGGATTGAAGTCAGTGAACTGCTGCCGAACTTGGCGGCGATCATCGATGACATTTGCGTCGTTCGCTCGATGCACACATTTAATCCGACTCACAACCCCGCACGCGGTCTGTTTCATTCAGGCAACATCGGCGCGACGCGACCTTCGATGGGGGCGTGGTTCGACTACGGACTCGGGACCGAGAATCAGAACTTGCCCGGCTTCGTCGTGCTTGGCCCGGGCGGCGGAGGCGGCGCGGGTGCGCGCAGCGGCTTCCTGCCGTCGAAGCACCAGGGAATCGGATTCGATTGCTCACAGACCGAACCAGAAAAGATGATTCGGTACCTGCAGAACAAGCAACTCGCCGCTCCCGATCAGCGCCGCCAACTTGACCTGATTCAGCAACTGAACCGTGAGCATGAAAGTTCATTCGGGCAGGACGAGTTCCTGGAGGGACGCATCCAAGCGATGGAGACGGCGTACCGGATGCAGTTCGAAGCGACCGATGCCTTCGACATCCGCAAGGAGCCCGAAACGGTCCGTCAGGAGTATGGCAGCACCTCCTTTGCCAATGGGTGCCTCCTGGCTCGCCGACTGGTCGAGCGTGGCGTCAGAACGGTGCATGTCTATTATGGTCCCGGCCAGCCCTGGGACGATCACAGTCGAATCAACCAGGGTCTACGTGGACGCTGCCCCGATATGGATCAGGCGGCAGCGGCTCTGATCCGCGATCTGAAACGTCGCGGGCTACTCGATGAGACGGCGGTCATCT
>DASYEA010001096.1:0-5869 GCA_036499265.1 Schlesneria sp.
CGGCTGCAATTGTCATCTGCTGCCGAATTGCATCAGGCGCTGGTCCTGAACGCGCGGGCCTCGCTGCTGATCTGGCATACCGCTCCTTACTACTGCGATCTTGCCGAATATCTCTGCAACGGGTTCGCGGCCGCAGACGAATCTTCGGTGCGTTGGGCATTGCGCGAATTACACTGCCGCCAGGCCATGGAATACGACGCGGCCAATTGGGCGTATCTGGCATTACGTGCGATTGCGGCCCGCGACGAGCATCAGATGGAGCAGCTGGTTGGCCGTTGGCCCCATCCCGCGGAGAGTGATCGTGTCACTCTTTTGGAACGTGGACTGTTGCCGATCTTGCAACGGAACGCCGCGAGAGTGACAGCCGCGTTGAATGAGATGTTGGAAAGCGAGCGGAAATCGGATTCTCCCGAAGGTTTTGGCGCGGTGTCACTGAAGACACACGCGTGCTATCAAGCGGCGCGATGGTACTTGCCCGATCTCGTCGCCGATTTTGACGTGCAACAGACCTTTCCCTGGGACGCCGAGTTCCATACGACGACACTCGCGACACCTCAGCCGCTGGAAGATATTGACTTCTCGACAACTCCCGAGTCATTACGCGAGATACTGCTCACGCAGCAGATTCCTGCATGGCTACGGCAGTTGCAGAATTGTCCGCGAAACCAGGATCACACCGCGGCGCTGGTACTGACCGATGTCGGGCCGCAACCCGACGCCGTATTTCAGAAGTTGAACGGCTTTCTTGGACATTGGACCCGCGAGGACTTCGATCACCGAACAAGCAAGTTGCCGCTGACACTGACCAGCTCCGCGCACGCCGAAAGTTGTAGCATTCTCATCAATCCACTCACGCAGGCCGGTGCGAAGGTGGAAATCTTTCGAGATTGATCGAGTGCTTCATCCATCGGGAATTGTGACTCCGTCACTTTGTCGCGAGCCGTTCGCCTTCGGCTCGATTTTGTGGCCTATTGGTTGCCTGTTCGCATTGACCCATCGAAATCAGCCCCTAAATTATGATAGGCAGGCGATGCAACATGATCGTCTCGTCGATGAGACACAGCGAAAGCAGGTTGAATGACTTCTCCGCGTGATCTGAGGAATTTTTGGCGCGAGGTGTTTGCCCTGCGCGGCTCGGTAACGCTTCAAGTGCTCCCTCGCGTACTGACGTTTGGCGCAATTGCGGCCGTGATCTGGATCATTAACGAAATCACCCACGAATTCGATTTTCATCTGGCGGTCGCGCCCTATGAAGTGGCAGGGGCCGTACTGGGTCTGTTACTCGTGCTGCGCACCAACGCCGGATATGACCGTTGGTGGGAGGCTCGCAAGCTCTGGGGCGGGATCGTCAATCAATCTCGGAATCTGGCGATCAGTGGCCTGTCTTATGGGCCCAATGATCCTGTCTGGCAGTCCAAGTTCGTGCGCTGGGTGGCTGCTTTTCCTCATGTCGCTCGTTGCAGCTTGCGAGGTGAACGTGACATGCCGGCCGTCGCTGAATTACTCGGCAATGAGGAGACAGCAAGAATTGCCGCGGGGGGACACATGCCGACTGTGGTTGTGCTCACGCTGGCACAGATGCTGCGTCAGGCGATGGACGACGGCAGTCTGGATCGCATGGCTTTTATGCAGATCGATAAAGAGCGGGCGACGTTGATCGATCACATCGGCGGATGCGAGCGAATCCTCAAGTCGCCACTGCCACGAGTCTATGCCATTACCATTCGGCGGTTCATCTTCTTGTTTCTCGCCGCGCTGCCATTCGCGCTGCTGGACAAAGTTGGACTCGTCACCCCGTTCGTGACGATGTTCGTCGCTTATCCAATTCTGGCACTCGATCAGACTGGGGTCGAACTCCAAC
Organism: Schlesneria sp.; assembly: GCA_036499265.1. Lineage (GTDB taxonomy): Bacteria > Planctomycetota > Planctomycetia > Planctomycetales > Planctomycetaceae > Schlesneria. Next base: position 1,862 of record DASYEA010001096.1, read on the forward strand.
AACCCTTCGCAACCAGCAGACTGGGCCACCTGCCTCTGGACGAAATTTCGCAGACAATCGAAAAGAATCTCAGCGACCTGTTACAACTGGTACAGGAAACGACAGACGATGTTTCTGCGTCGTAGGTCGGATGTCGAGAACCGTACACCATCGCTCATCATTTGAACGAAAAGTAATGAGGATGGCGAGATTCGCTAGAGAGTTATGTGGTCAGTCACGCAACGGCTCACAGTTAAGGCCCTGGTTTTGTGAATGAGCGGAAGATCGATCCGAGTGTCGCTACCAGATAGCTGGGTGCCATCATCACCAGGCCGAGCATTGGGTTGAGCAACGAGGATGCGACTCCGTCCGAGATCTCCGATGCCTTGATAGCGGCGGAGCTCATCGCGATGACTTGGAGCGACGCGATCACCCCTTTTAACGTACCGAATAGGCCGAGCCAGAACGGAATCGGCACAATGAACACGAGTGCCGCACAGGCCCATGGTCCCTGACCGCGAATCACGATAAACAACGTCAGCACAAAACAGGTAAACCCCGCCCCTAGGACGAGCAGGCCGACCAGTCCCATGGAGCGGATCATCCACCCCACATACGATTCCTGCCGGTGATAACTAAGCTCTTCGTTCGCGAATTCATGCGCGTCCACAGCGTGAGCATCGCCATGATCGCCCGCCGGATGGGTGTCGGGATTCGCCGCATCTTGTGCGATCACGGCTGATCCACACAGCAACAGGCCCAGGAAGAATGATACGACACGGAAGCGAAGGCTGGTCCACATGAGATATCTCCCCGATTGTGCGTCAGATGAGCCGCGGGTCCGTGAAGCGAACCGAGTGAAATGTCCAACGCCTTCATGCTATCAGGTCGATCTTCCTCCGCTAGTCAGTAATAGGTATTGCCAGACGAGTCTGATTCGGGTGTAGCCCATCTCGCCAAGAGAGTGGGCTCTGAAGAGGTCGCCATATCGAACTCTGAAGGCAAGCCCCACGCTCCTCGACAACTAAGCTGGGCACCGCATTCGTTGTTTAGAAGAACGTTCTAGTTTGCCGCTGCGTTCGCGCGACGCTGGGCACGGCTTGGATTTGCCGCGGCTTGCTTGGCGACTTCCTTCGCGTTCTGGGTTGGAAGATACTTCGCGAGTTCGGTCTTCTTCGTCGCGTGTTCCGGGCGAGTTGCCAGATTCGTCCATTCTTTTGGGTCTGATGTCTCGTCGTAGAGTTCTTCGTCGCCGTTGGCGTAGCGGATATAACGCCAGCCTTCCGTGCGGACGGCGTGGTTGTTGAACCCGAAGGTTGTGACCGCTGGTTGCGTCCATTCTGCTTTCGGGTCAGCCAGCAGCGGACGCAAGCTTTTGCCTTCAACGTGCTGCGGGGTCGGAATCCCTGCCAGGTCGGTGAGCGTTGGATAGATCGACATGAAGTCGACCGTGCGATCAGTCGTCGTGCCTGGTTTGGTGAGACCAAGTACGACCCAGATCAATGGAGCGCGGGTTGCTTCTTCCCATAGCGAGAACTTGCGCCAGTGCTGCTTCTCACCAAGATGCCAGCCGTGATCGCCCCACAGGACGATGATCGTGTTGTCTCGTTCGGAGCTTTTGTCGAGCCCATCAAGCAGCCGACCGATCTGCCCATCGGTAAACGAAATCGCAGCAAGGTACGCCTGCACAGCTTCCTTCCAACGACCCGATTCCAGCATCTCTTTGTGATCACCATCCGGTTTGGCTATTTTGATCCCGGCGGGAGGAATGTCTGCGAGGTCTTCCGGCGGCGCCTCGGGCAACACGATCTTGTCGAGTGGATGCAGGTCATAATACTTGCGCGGCACGTTCCAAGGCATGTGCGGTTTGAACAGGCCAACCGTCAGTAGCAGTGGTTTCTCACGCTTCTTCTGCAACTGCTCGATGCCGTAGTTAACGACTTTCCACTCGCGCAGATCTTCGTCCTTGCAGTCGAGCGGTGCGAATTTGATCCCGCCCACCCCCGTATCACCGGTCGGGACCGGATCTTTGCCGGGGTTGGCTAGAAAGTCGTTCCATTCGGATCGTCGAGCAAAACTTTCGTGATAGATCTTTCCCGCACCGACGACATCGTAACCCGCTTTGCGAAACGTGGTCGTCAGCGGCAGGTCTTCAGAAATCGTCGGACGCCAGTCGTTGTTGTTCGTATAGATGCCGCTGGTCGACGGCCGCAAGCCAGTCATCAGCGACGTGCGAGAGGGGTTGCAAAGCGGTGCCGCGCAGTAGGCCCGGTTAAACTTCACGCCCCGCGCGGCCAGTCGATCAAGGTTGGGAGTGATCGTCTGCGCATTACCATCCAGGAAGCCAACCCAGTCATTCAGGTCGTCCACGGCAATGAACAAAATATTCGGTTTCTTCCCCTCAGCAGCATCCACCACTGAGGCCATCAACAGCAGTATCATGCCGAGAGTTTGTAGAGGTCGTATCATCGAAATATTCCTGCGAGGATGATCCAGTATTTTGATTTGAGCAGTTAACAGAGCAGGGGGGCGACCACGTGCCGGTCGCTGTTCGGCACTGATTCTACCTGAAGAGAGACCGACCTCGGCATCAATCTGTGCATCGACTAAACGAAATGCACTACCATTCGAGTCGGTTACTGAAAAGATCGCTCAATGCTGCCAGATGACTGGTCAGGATTCGTCTGGAAGAGAAGGCTCGGAGTATTCCGTCACCACAATCAAGACTGTCTAAATCATTGTTGTGTTCTGTCGTTGAGATTGTCAACGATTGGTAATTGGTTGCCTCTGGAGCGCGCCGCAGCTTAAGGCTTACCGATTTCCAACTGTTTTTGATGGCGTATTCAGTTCCTCGCGAAATACTCCTCGTCATGTTCCGTGGTTCGCCTAGGCTTCCTATCCGTACGGATCTGTCAGATCCGTGGTCACTGCATTCGGAGCGAATTTCCTTATTGCCGCTCGCACGGTAGTCTGCCTGTCCGGTACTGATCAGTTCTTCCAGGAGTCCAACCTGTGACCCTCGAAAATAGTAAGACGACGACAACCTTGATTGCTGGATTGGGCGGTCAGGGAGTCGTTCTGGCAAGTGGCGTGCTGGCTCAAGCGGCTCTGCTGGCGGGTTATGATGTCTGCCAGAGTGAGATGCATGGTCTAAGCCAGCGATTTGGCAGCGTTTCGTGCCAGGTGCGTCTGGGAACAGGTCTCTATTCGACGCATCGTGGCCATCAGGCGGTGGATCTGCTGCTGTCGCTGGAAGGGTTCGAGGCGTTCAAACAGTTGCCGTTTCTGCGGCCTGACGGGATCGCTCTGGCCAATCGACTTTGGCGCAAACCTATGGCTGCAAAGCCACCTACGTCGGCATCTTCAGCGCCGACTTCCTCTTCTCCGCAGTTGCATGACTCCCGAATCAGTTGGTTTCCGGGGACCGAAGCGACGGGGCAGGCCAATTGTCCGCGAAGTTTGAACTTCTACATGCTCGGGGTGCTATCGACGCGAATGGAAATCGATGATATGTACTGGCAGGAAGCCATCGAATCATCGACATCAAGCCGTGGACGGAATGTCAATCACGAGATGTTTGCGGCAGGTCGACAAGTGGCAATACGATCGGAGGCGTGTCGATCGCTTTAATCGTATTTCAGAGCGGATGAACAGGATGTCGCCGCGCTGATTCAGAAAGATGATGGATATCCTGCAAGTAGAAGCCTACGGTGAACAATGAGGGTGGAACCCCGACAGGAAAAATATGGCTCATCGCAGGGGATTTTCAGTATTTGGCAGGGGATGGATATTCCTAATTGGTGCCGCCTGCTAGCGGGTGGGCCACCCGTTCATTGGACGCAGGCCTTACGGCTGGCGCTCGTGTCGGGGATGAGTGTCAGTAATTCCGTCTTCAAGATGATCGAACACCTCGTGCATGGTGCCGAACTGAAGCGGTATGAGCTCCAAAATCCTCCTGTGTTCATCCTGGGGCACTGGCGCAGTGGTACGACGCTGCTGCACGAGTTGCTTTCCAATGATCCACGGATG
>DASYEA010001097.1:0-4490 GCA_036499265.1 Schlesneria sp.
CGCGATCATTGGAACTTCTGCTACAGCCTGATGATGACCGGCGGCGGCTTCAACCGCGGCCTGATCTACGGCAGCAGTGACAGCACGGGCGCCTTCCCCGCATCGCACCCATTGGTACCTGGCGACATCGTCTCTACGATCTACCGTACCTTGGGCGTGCTGCCCACCACCGAAATCCACGATCAGTTCCAGCGACCTTATCAGGTCGTTCCTGGCGGCGAAGTGGTCGCGGATTTGTTGGCGTAAGTCGAGAGGCAACCATGCCATTAGACTACGTGCGTTGGCGCAACATGATCTTCGGTGATCGTGACACGAATGCATTCGATGACGAACCGGTCAATGATGGCTGGCTAGATCATATCGATCAGATGCTGATCGATCCCGATGTTCATCGCCTGTACAGCAAAGAGCAGATCGGAAAACCCCTCAACGAAATCTATAATAATGCACTCAGTGACGCTCCGCATCTTTACCTCGAAGTCGGTGACGATGAACGTCGCATCCGCGCCATCGGCAATATGAAACATCTGTACTCGAATTTCTTCGAGCGGTATTGCGAAGCGCCTGTTGTCAATGTCGGAAACGATTGTGGAGATGGTGATATCGGGCACATCTGCTACATGTTGTGGGATGTGTTTGTTGTCTGCCCCGCCAATTCCTCACCAGGAGTCATCTCCGCGGGCCTCGCAGTGATGCAGCACGGTATCAGATCGACGAATGACAACTGTATCGCGTCGGCAATTCATGGATTGGGTCATTGGGCCTGGGAGAGTCCTGGAGTGCCTGCCGCTGTGGGTATCTTGCGGGAGTGGCTTCTCCAGCCCACCACTTCAAATGATGAACTGCTTGACTATGCCGAGGTCGCATCGAAGACATTCATCCAGTAAGGGGCGAATGTTCGATAATGTGCCATTTCTGTCTGTATGGCTGAAACTTTCGTCTGTTGCCAATCAGCTTGGTCGCTTTCCACCAAAGCAGTCGGGTCCTATGCTGGACGGCCTACCTCGGATGCCGCCACTATTGATTCACGTCGCGTATGCAGACTATTTTCGCTGTCATCACATTTCTCGGCTATTTCGTCACGCTGGCTCTGTTGCCAATCGTGCTGCTGACTCCGAAGCGTCAGCCCGTGTCGACGGTGGCATGGGTGATGGCGATCGTGACGATGCCTTACTTCGGCGCATTCCTGTTTTTGATCTTTGGCATCAATCGAGTCCAGCGTCGAGTCATCAGCCGTCGCGCCGCGTCGATCTCGGTTCGCCAGATGTTGCCCGAACTGGCAGGCCATCAGGTTGCTATCGAGACTCTAAATCGACCTCAGCAGGATCTGTTGCGAGTCGCTGAACGAGTCTCGACGACGCGGGCGACGGTCGACAATCGAATCCAATTGTTGATTGACGCTCACCAGACGTTCGACGAAATCAAAGCCGCGATCACCGAGGCGAAGACATCGATTCATCTGGAGTACTACATCTGGCAGCCTGACAAACTGGGAACCGAGATCCGCGATCTGTTGATCGAGAAGGCACGGCAAGGGGTCCATGTTCGCTTCCTGTATGACACGCTGGGATCGGGACGGCTGACAGGGCAGTTCTTGAAACCGATGCGCGATGTGGGCATTCGCGTGGCGACGTTTGTTCCCGGTCAGTCTCTGCGCGAACGCTGGTCCATCAATCTTCGCAGTCACCGCAAGATCGTCATCGTCGATGGAATGATCGGCTTTACGGGGGGCATGAATGTCGGCGACGAATACCTGGGCCGCGACAAGTTCTTCGGACAATGGCGCGACACGCATCTACGGTTGCAGGGACCGACGGTGCTGCAGCTTCAAGAGGTCTTCCTGACCGACTGGCACTACGCCACGGGCGAAGACCCAGTCCTCAGCGACTTCCCCACCCCAATGGAACTCGGCAGCCATTGTGCTCAGGTCATCGCTGGCGGACCCGATGCCGAAGGAGAAGAATTTCATTCACTGATGTTTGCGGCCATCAATCGAGCCGAGCAGCAGTGTACGCTGTCCACGTCTTACTTCGTGCCAACCCCTCCACTGGTGGCAGCATTGGAAGCGGCCGCGCTCCGTGGAGTGCGGACGCGCGTCATGCTGTCCGGACCAAAAACGTACTGGGCGACTCGACAGGCCGCTCGCGGGTACTATGACACGTTGCTGGCGGCCGGGGTTGAGGTCTACGAGTACCAGGCAGGGCAGTTTCACCCGAAAGTGCTGACGATTGACGGATGCTGGTCGCTGGTGGGGACCGCCAACTTCGACGCTCGCAGCCTGTTTCTCAATTTTGAAGTCGGCGTGGTGCTGTACGACCTCAGTCTTGCAGAGCAGCTCGAATTTCATTTCGATGAAGACAAGAAGCAAGCCCAGCGCATCGAACTGACGAACTGGGCTGGACGTTCGACGTGGGAACGTCTGCAAGAACGGTTCTGCGTGATGTTTTCACCCGTACTGTGATGATTGGTCGTCGATCAATCAGGGAGTATGACGATGCTGACTCGGATCCTTGAACCGGAAGTCATGGACACCGTCTCGGAGGCGGTCGACTATGACCAGATGGACCACAGCGGTGTGAATCGACTGTTCGTCGATGACTTGCTGACCACGCTACGGGCGAATCCGATGCCTGGGTCCATTCAGATCTTCGACGCCGGAACCGGGACGGCGCAGATTCCCCTCGAACTCATGAGGCGCGGCCTCGACGCTACGGTCACCGCCACCGATCTGGCCGAACAGATGCTGATCGTGGCTCAACAAAATGTGAATGCGGCGGGCTTTGCAAAATCGATCCGCCTGGTTCTTGCCGACTGCAAGCAACTTTCCGATGCGAACGGAACCTACGATGTCGTGATGTCGAACAGCATCGTCCATCACATTCCCGAACCATTAGAGGTGCTCGCCGAACTGTGGCGAATCCTGAAACCGGGCGGGCTGTTGTTCGTACGCGATCTATTGCGGCCTGACGACCAGGCGACGCTCGATGGACTGGTGCAAACTTATGCAGGGACTTCAAACGGTCATCAGCAACAGATGTTTCGCGACTCCCTGCATGCGGCGCTCACGGTGAACGAGGTTCGCGAACTGCTGAAGCACGTCGGCATTCCAGTCACCTCGGTGCAGGCGACTAGCGACCGGCATTGGACAATTGCGGCGACGAAGGCCACCGCAGATCGGTTGTGAAGAGAAAACGGGTCGCCCGATTATTCCGGCCGTTCGGGCTGCGCCGCTTAACCACAGGGTCTTCGTAATCCGTTCAAGCTACGTAACCCGCTGAGTCGATTGCTGAAGTCGCGTGAGATGAACTTCATATCATAACCTTCAGGGAGCTTCCCTCGATGTCTTCGACTCTAGTAGCCGTTGAAGAATCTCCATTTGTTGTTCGAGCCGAACAGGCTCTGCGTACGCTTCAAAGTCACATTGTGATGCATAGCGACCGCGAATTGAACTTGCGTCGGATGTGTGGTGAGTTGCAGGAGACGTGGTTGTTGCGAATCGACCATCTGCGACAGCAGGTCAATGAACTGGAAGCCAGGCTGGCTCCCTGGATGCCACGCGGCGAATCGTTTCGGCTGGCCGTCGTCGCCCAAAACGACGAAACAGCCTGATTTCTGCGACAGAGCCGCGACGTTGTGTTTGGGAGGGCGAGGCTCTTGTCGAGCCGCGCCTGTTATTGCGAGTCCATCGACGTGCGCGGCCCAGCGACTCTGCAAAGCAATTTAATCACAGCACACCCCGTGTGCGGGTGCAGTCGTTATTGGGTGATCAGTGCACTGTGGAGCATGAATCTCAGGGTGCCACGGTTTTGAAGTCCTCGACGAAGCCGTGTCTTTTGAATCATTAGAGAATAGCTCGTCAGAAACTCCGCGACACCGAGTTCAGCATCGACTGAAGCTGATAACCTCCAGATCCCTGAGGCTGAATTGAGGAAGAGGACGACCGTATCGAGAACTCCAAAATCATTAGGGTCTACCCATTTGGAGACCTGAAAGGCCGATCACAAATCAGCCCGGGGCAGAGCGAAGCGCCGCCCCGGGTCTCCGGAGTGTTTTTTGATCTCCGCCCTGAAAGCGCCGCACAATTTCACATCGGAAAGACTGTGCCGCCCTGACAGGGCTGGCGTTTCGTAATTCCTCAACCCCGGGGCGGCTCTTCGCTCTGCCCCGGGCTGATCTGTGGACGCCTTTCAGGCGAAAAGCCGTGCCCCGTCGTGTGGTCAACACCGGCCAATCATTTTATCGTGGCCGCGTCCGCGACCAGTCCATCAATGATGTGTAGATACTTATGCTACAAAATCGTGGTGCCCTGCGATTCCTGCCACTCAGTTCAACTGACCACCAAATCACGACTGCACCCAAGGCAACTTACGAGCGGCACACGGAGAGGGCCTTCGACATCAGCGTCGATAAACTGTTGGATTGACGTATTCCACCGCGTTCTGCACTCCCACACCTTGCTGGTTCTCTGGGAATCCCACTGGTGTGAAGTT
>DASYEA010001098.1:0-1533 GCA_036499265.1 Schlesneria sp.
GTTTGCCCACGAAATTGCCGATGGCGTTCCAGAAGGTGCCGTCCTGGTGGAATTCGGTAGGGGTGCCAGCGACAAGACCCGAGTGATCCTGGATGCGGCACCGCAGATTGCCGTCTATGTGCCGATCGACATCAGCGAAGACGCGTTGGAGAAGGCCGCCACTGCCGTATCGCGTGACTATCCAAAAGTGCTCGTTGTCCCTGTTGCAGAGGACTTTACCGGCGCCATGAGATTGCCGGCGGCGGCGCAGGGCCGCGTCAAAATCGGCTTCTTTCCCGGCTCGACCATTGGCAACCTGGCGCACGCCGAGGCACTGCGATTCCTGCGCTCGGTGCGGCAACTGCTGGGCGATGAGTCCCTGCTACTGATCGGCGCGGATCTAATCAAGGACGAAGCGACGCTCGTCGCTGCTTATGACGACGCAGAGGGCATAACGGCCCGGTTCAACAAGAACCTGCTGGCTCGCATTAACCGTGAGGTCGGCGGGGATTTCGATCTTGACGCCTTTGACCACTTGGCGGTCTGGAACGCGGAACTGACCCGCATGGAAATGCATCTGGTCAGCCGGGCCAATCAGATTGTGAATGCCGCCAAGCACACCTTTGCCTTCAAGGCCAGGGAGCGATTGCACACCGAAAATTCGCATAAGTTCACGATCCAGTCCTTCGCCGATCTCGCCGCTCAGGCGGGCTGGTCGGTGAGCCGCGAATGGATCAGCGCTACGCCGCAATTTGCATTCTTCCGTCTCGCTCCACAAGTTGGAACTCGTCGATGAGCGGCTGTCGACAACTGGAGACACCGCATGACTGATGCACCGATTGCAAACGAAGGTTTCTTCGTCACGCATTTCTTCACTGTGCGGGATCAGGAAAAGTCGAAGGATTTCTACGTCCGAATTCTTGGCGGGAAAGTGATCAAACCTGAAAATCCCTGCTACATAAAGCTGGTTAACACCTGGATCATTCTTAATTCCGGTGGTGGCCCGACCCCTGACAAGCCAGAGGTCGTCTTGGAAGCCCCATTGGATCTCAACAAGGTGAATGGCTTCCTTAACTTGCGCGTCGCGGACATCTGGGCCTGCTACAAAGAATGGGGCGAGAAAGGAGCGTTCTTCCTCACCGAGCCGTTAGACAATCACGGCTGGGAATGGCGTTGCTATATGCGTGATCCCGACGGCTACCTCATCGAAGTCGGCCAATATTCCCAATTGGCACTCGACCGCTTCAGAGACTCTGCCCGCTGAATTGCAAACAGCTTCAAATCCGCAAATCGATGGTTGCGCGCGGCTCACAAATCGATGACGAGGTCGCTGCTCGGTTGCGAGCAACAAACGAGAACGTTGCCGTCGGCCGGCTTGTCGAGTGGCTCCGGTCCGTAGACGACCTCTCCAGAAACTAGGCCGCTCTCACAGCTATGACAAACACCGGCCCGACACGACCAACGAACCGGGATGTCGCACGCCTCTGTCAACTCTAAAATGCTTTGGTAGGCTGATGCCTTCCAGTGTGCCGCGATGCCGCTGCGCGCGAACGA
>DASYEA010001099.1:0-3733 GCA_036499265.1 Schlesneria sp.
TGGCTGCAATTCTCAGTCAACGACGAAGCCGCCTGGGGAATCCAAGCCGACCGTGACGAGCCCAATTGCCGAAGCGATTGCTGCTGATCCTTCAGTTCCAGCGGTGGCTCTTGTTGTTTCCGTACCAATTGTGGTTCGCCCCGTCGATTGGAATGTGGAGACTCAGGGAGCACAGGTTGTCTCCGTCACTCCGGAAGAACTGCAGGGAGGGCGATTGGAAGAGAGATATCCAACGCCGGTTGTGGAAGTACGAGGAACAGTCCTCAGCATCGATTCGGATCTCATGGGTCCCGAATTCAGCAGTGTGCGGCTACAGGGCCCCGGCGGAGACGCGATACCTGTTCGTATCCTGGAAAGTCAAGCATTTGCTCGGGTGGGTCCCGGTCAGACTGTCACGCTGCAGGGTAAGAAGGTCGAAGTCTCGGCCATCGAACATTTTCCGTTCAGAATCCTGCATGCAGGCGTGAATCTATGTCCTGTCATTTCCAGTTCGCAGATCTCCGAAGACTTCGCCAAAGATCCTCAACGCGCACACGAGAAGTACTACGGGCAATCGTTTTATTTGCACGGCAAAGTCGCCGACATTCGAAAAGAGTGGGACGAGAATGCGTTGGTGACATTGGAGGGAGACGCCGCTTGGCCAGTTGCATCGTGGGTCAAGAAAGCTGATGCGACACAGATCGAGGTTGGTCGGGAGTTCGCGATGTTGGCGAAGTACGAACCGATCTCTGAATTGACCGTGGACGAGCTAAAGGTCGAACTGAAAGGGCTACCAATCACCGTTGAATTTCCGGCTAACGGAATGACTTATGGCAGCGCTCTGTTGAGCCGTGAAGAACGTGATGCACAGGCAAGCGAGCGTCTGCGCGCGGCGACCCCAGAGATCAGTGCTGATGCGCCTGCCTTAATTCGACAATTTCGAGATAGCGAAGTTCAATTTCGTTCGGACTGTGGCGGCAAAGTTGCAGATGTTGCTGGAACGATTCAGGAATTTGGCGTGCAGAAGGACGGTCATCCGCTGATCCGACTGGTTGGTGACGAGTTGCTGACGTTTGACGTTGTTCTGGCTTCGGATGCACCGTGGAATCAACTTCAGCCAGGTCAGCGCATCACGACCCGGGGGCAGTTTGTCAGGTCATTGTTTATTCCTCAGATTGATCACGCGATCGTTGTGAAATCAGAAGTTCCCGAACAGCCGCTTCGCCAGGTGATTGCTGCCGATGTCACTGCGGGTTGTCTGAAGGCGGACGATAAGTTTGCCAGTGATTGGAAAGATCGCGTCGTGAAGGTCACTGGGAAGATTCAGTCCGTCAACTTGCAGGGTGTCGATCCGATCATCGTCCTGGAAGGACCAGAAGAGAGTCGAGTGCAGATCGAATTGAACTCGAAGCAGCATGCTCGGCAAATGCGATTTACTGAGCAGGCTGTGGGACAGACGGAAACGTTTCTGGGACGTATCAACGCGGTTGATGATGATGCGAAGACCGTCAGCCTGAAGGATGGTTGGATCCTGAAATCATCGAATGGAGCAAAGCAATAGTCACGGTACTGGCAATCGGTTGGGCCAGACTGACTGGGGTCGGCTGATCGTTGAAGGAAAGGAACCATGATGAGCAATACAGAATTGGCAACTTTTGGCGGCGGATGCTTCTGGTGCGTTGAGGCTGTCTTCGAACAATTGCGCGGCGTGGAATCCGTGACATCAGGTTACACCGGCGGAACTGTTGAGCAGCCGACATATGAGCAAGTGTGTACCGGCAGAACCGGACATGCGGAAGTCATTCAGGTTGCCTTTGATCCAGACGTGATCACGTTCTCTGATCTGCTGGATGTGTTTTTTGCGATCCATGATCCGACTAGCTTGAATCAGCAAGGTGCGGATGTGGGGACTCAGTATCGGTCGGCAATCTATTTTCAATCGATGGAACAACAAGCCGCCGCGAACAAGAAGATTGCCGAAGAAAGTCACGCATATCCGGTGCCGATCGTGACTGAAGTGACTCCGCTGGGGAAGTTCTATCCGGCTGAGGACTACCATCAGGGATACTTTCAGGGGCATCAAGAGCAGCGATATTGCCAGATGGTCGTTTCGCCGAAAGTGGCGAAGTTTCGTGTGAAGTTTGCAGACCGACTGAAGTCAGGTGTTCGATAGTTGTGGTCGATATCGAACAGCTTCTTGCAGAGACGATTCTGGAAGGTGCCGAATGGCATACCTCATTGGAGTCCACCAACAACCGGGCGCTGGAACTTGCAGCCAATGCCTCGTTCAAAATGCCCTATCTTGTCGGGACCAGTGAGCAAACAGCAGGACGTGGCCGGGGAACCAACCGCTGGTGGGCCGCTGATGGGACGCTGATGTTCTCGGTCCTGTTCGACATGCCCACCTTGGGTGTTCCGCAGAGCGACTGGCCTCGTTTTTCATTGGGAACGGCGCTCTCGGTCGCCGAAACACTTGAAGCGTTCGCGCCGCAAGTTCCTGTCGGTCTCAAGTGGCCCAATGACGTCTGGATCGGAACGCGTAAGACCTGTGGCATCTTGATCGAGCAATCGCATCTGGCTCCCCAACGGTTGATCGTTGGCATCGGACTGAATGTCAACACCGTTTTCGCAGGCGCGCCCGATGAACTTCGTACGATTGCGACATCGCTGGCGGCAGAATCGGGGCAGCAGTTCTGTCTCCAAGACGTGTTGATCCGGTTACTGCAACGCTGGGAGTTCAATATCGCGGCACAGCGAAGTGGCGAGTGGGATCTGCGTCGCCTTTGGTCGCGGCTTTGTGTTCTGAGCGGTCAACGAGTTCGCGTCAGTTCAGCCAGCGGCGACATTCTCGGTTTGTGCCATGGCATTGCGGATGACGGTTCACTGCTGGTCGAAGAGCGAGGGCAAACAAAACAGTGCTATGCCGGGACGGTGCGGTTTCTCGATTGAGCAGTCCTGATCACAATCACCAGGAGATCGGGAACTTGATCTTGGCCGCCAACTCGGCGAGGCGGCTGGCATCGACCTGGTGAAGAGGAACTGTCGTGCTGTTCGCGGGACGATCACTGGCTGCAGATGAAATCGACTGGCAGATGGCCAGGAAGGCTTCTTTCGTTCCAATCTTGTCGGCACTGACCGCGATGATGTTGTAGTCGACCGTATTGGCGACACGAATGGCTTTTTGCTTTCGTGGTGTTGCGCCTGCTCCTGACAGGCCAGCCGATAACATACTACACAAGAGCGCCAGCGAGGCGTTGGCTTGTTGGCTTTGTTGGCGGTGAATCAGGGGCGTCGCGTGGTCCGGCGAAGGAATGGCCCAGGCCAGATCGTGATGTTGCAGAGGGTCGCTTCCCTGTTGGTCGAAACTGGTGGTGACCAATCCCAATAGGCCTTGCCTGGCTGCCAGGCTGGCGATGCCGCCCAAATCACCGCATGGTCGACTGTTCTTGATGACGACCGTGCCGATGCCCACGGAATTGGCTTTTTCGATGGCCATCGCTGTCGCTTTCGTGGCAGCGACGTGACCCATGCTGGTGCTGCCATCCAGGACGGCGGTGGCGGGCGTCTCGTTGATCGTAATGATTCTCGCTCGGGGGTCGATATCACCTAGATCCATCGCATCCAGGTATTCGGGCAGCGTGCCGGTTCCATCGCCAAATCGTTGCAGCAGGTCGGCTTCAATCATCCGCTCGGCGACGATTTCGCCTTCCGCCGCAAACATTCCTTTGCGTTGCAGCAACTTCACAATCAACTG
>DASYEA010001100.1:0-8736 GCA_036499265.1 Schlesneria sp.
CTCGGACGTCGTTTTGATCTGCGACTCGATGCCAACGAAGCTTGGACCTGCGCGAACCTGGAAGCCAAGTTGGCGGCATTGGCCCCTTATGGAATCACGTCCATTGAGCAGCCTGTCCCTCACGAACAGGTCGACGGATTGGCGGCGCTGCGAGGTCGAGTCGGTGTGCCGCTGATGCTGGACGAGTCGCTCTGCAGCATGGTCGACGCGCGTCGCGCGATCGAACGCGGAACGTGCGATCTGTTCAACATCCGCCTCTCCAAGTGCGGCGGCTTCTTGAACTCGCTCCGTCTCGCCGCAGTCGCACACCAGGCTGGCTTGGGATATCAGCTTGGCTGCCAGGTCGGCGAGACAGGCATCCTCTCCGCCGCCGGTCGTCATTTCGCAACTTCCGTGGCAGGCATTCGTTATCTGGAAGGAAGCTTCGATCGGTTCCTCGTCCGCGAGCGCCTGACGAAGCAAGACGTCACCTTCGGATATGGCGGCTGGGCTCCGAAGCTCACCGGGCCAGGCCTCGGCGTGACCATCGACGAAGCCGCCATCGCACGAGTCAAACAGCGCGAAATGAACATCACGTTGTAGCAGTCTTGTAGGGTGTGTGCAGTCTTCGGAACACACCATCTTATTCTTCACGAACCGTAGTGGTGTGTGTCGCAGGCAGGTCGTCGTCAACCTCGTTCAGTCCGCTGCGCCGGTCTTGAAGAAAGGCTCTTGCTAACTAGAGCTTGTCGTGAACATTGTGCCTGCTGCTCAGTTTGAGTCGGCCACACGCCACAGAAGACGAGTTGGTTACGACTCGAAATTCGTTCCTTCTAGTCTTGGTGGCTCAGTCGAGCCCCAGTCGGCTGGGTAGTGTTTCGATAAGACGTGCCGATGAAATGAAGACCAGGGCCATTCGGATGGGTGGGTCACGTATCCGTGTTTGACCGGATTGAAATGGATGTAGTCGAATCGCGTCTCCAGATCGGCATCGTCGCGAACGACGTGCTCATGATAGCGTCGTTGCCAGATCCCTCGATGACCACGTGCTCGTTGAGAGGAGGTTACAGGTTCCTCATGTCCTCCAGCAGCAAGCCACGTGGTTGTAAATTCATCTTTAATGGCCTTCCACCGTGTGGGGTACGCTTCATCTCCCGGCGGCAGGATCCACAAGCAATGGAGGTGGTCCCATAGCAAGACCGTCGCGAACAATTGAAACGGATGCTCAGCAAGAACATTGCGAAAAGCATTTCCTAACAATTCACGTGCGTGCGGATCGCGAAACAACGGATAGCGATTGTAGGTCACGACCGTAAAGAAGTAGGTTCCGCCGGCAACAAACCATCGGCGATAGTCCGACATGCTGGCAGCCCCGACGACATGAAGCGCTTAGGGTGTGTGCAGTCTTCGGAACACACCAGTATGTTAATTGGGAAGATGGTGTGTTCCGAAGACTACACACACCCTACAACAGCACCCTACAATTCCCCGGCGATCCGCAGGAAGTTCTTGAGCAGTTCGATGCCCCCTTCCGTCAGGAAGCTTTCTGGGTGGAACTGCACGCCGTGAATCGGATAGGTTCGATGTCGCAGTCCCATGATCTCGCGCGCGTGGCCGGGGTACTCGGCCCAGGCGGAGATTTCGAGATCCGGGCCTAAGGTCGCTTCCGGTGCGATCAGGCTGTGATAGCGAGTCGCCGTGAAGGGATTGGGCAGGCCGGCGAAGACTCCTTTGCCGTCGTGATGAATCGGCGAGACCTTGCCGTGCATCAATCGCTCGGCCCGCACGACCGGCGAGTCATAGACTTCCGCCAGCGACTGATGCCCCAGGCAAACCCCCAGCGTCGGGATCGTGGGCCCCAGCGTGCGGATCAGATCCATCGAAATCCCGGCTTCGTGTGGCGTACAGGGGCCGGGCGAAACGACGATCCCGTTCGGCTTCAGCGCAGCGACTTCATCGACCGTGACCTGATTATTGCGCACGACGCGCACATCGATCCGCGAATCAATCTCGCCAAACCGCTGGACGAGGTTGTAGGTAAACGAATCGTAGTTATCGAGAATGAAAAGCATTGCCTGCAAAGCTCAAAATGGATTGGTGCAACAGTTCAGACGAGCCAACCACGAATAAGGTTCGCGGCGCTGCAAGTTTCCCCAGACTGACTGCTGAAGTAAATCGAAGGTCGTGAATTCCATTGAGAATTGGCGAATTCCGGCGGTAAATTGTCACTCCACACAAGAAAGGATCGAATTTCAGGACAGTTGAGAATCCATCATTTCGGTCCGAGATTTGAGATGGAGGCCGCAATGGCGTTTACGATTCGCAGCATTGAAGAACAAGAGCCCGGCTTGTCGAGATCTGCGGGCTGTGTCGAGCACAACGGAAACTCGATTCCCGCTATCATAGTTGGGGATCCGCAGCAGCTTCACGCCTTGATTGGCCAGTCGATCTCGGCTGAAATCGAACTCGATGAAGTGGTGAGCGTCACTTCTGACCAACAGCGTGATGACGAGCATTCAGGAGTATTTCTGTTGCCAGACGGCCAGATCAAAGTCGATGGGACTGTGCATCACATTATGCAGATAGATTCTGAGAGTGACGTTGTCGATGTCTACATTCGCAACGGCCCAGAGTACATCGCATTCGACACAAGCGGCTTGCAAGGTATCCGACCGAGGGTCGATGACCGCCTTTGTGTTTATGGCAGAAGACTGCTTGTGTACCCGACCTTTACGTGAGTCTGATAAACATGATCGATGACATCTTGGCGTTCCTTCGACTCTTCGAGGGGCATGCGGCCGATCCCGAGACTCACGGCTGGGTGATGGCATTGGTGCAGGATCGATCCAGATGGTCAGAGGCTCACGACATTTTTGATCGCGTGCGCGAACGGAAACTTGAAGCGATCGCCGCGAACGACGTTGTTCGCGAAGGCCAGTACGCATTCGAAGAAATCTGTCTGAAAAGTCTCTACAACGAAACGGCGGCACTTGATCCCTTTGACTCCGATTCTCCGTATTGGATTCTCAAATGCGCCATTGGACGTGCACGACTAATCAACATCCCGATTGATGATATCGTTGCTGTGGTAGAAGGCCGCATGCAACGTCATGTCACCGAGATCCAACATCAAGGAGCGAAGTGTGCCATCCAAGCAGGTCAGGATCATGAGAATCCGTACCTCAATTCCGGCCAGAATTGGCAATACCTCGCATGGCTTCGAGGCTTTATTTCAGCACGCATCCCTGATCTAACATGCACCCGTTGCGGCGAATCGGGACAACTCACTTTCCGGTCTGTTAGCGCGCCGAGCGAGTACGATGGCACGAGAATCGATTGCTCGTGCAACAATCCGTTGCGAGGACAAGGAGCGACACCGAATGCTCCGCCGCGAACAAATTAGTGAGACGACTGAGAATAGTGCCCAGAATAGAGGATGGTTCTTTTGAATGCTCACAGGGGTGGTCGGCAGATTCTGATTCATGGATTGGTGTTCGTGTTGGCTGGTCTGGTGTGGGGGCTGGTGGTTCCACTGACGTCGTATCCGAGACTCGCCCTGACCGCTCACATCCAACTCGTGAGCAACGGGATGTTGTTCATGGTCCTGGCGATTGTGTTGCTGACACTTCCTCACCGAGTTGGCGTGAAGTCCCTCCGTGTGATGCTGCTGTCGGTCTGGTTGACTTGGATCATGGCCTTGTCGGAGGTCGCGAACGCCTGGTGGGGGACCAACCAGATGTTACCGATTGCAGCCAGCCAGGCGGGAGCTACCGGTGGTGCGCCGTGGCAAGAACTGACCGTCAAGCTCACCCATATCGGTACTGGATTGAGTCTAATCGTCGCGTGGTCGCTCCTGATCATTGGATTTGTGAAGCAGCCTGCGAAAATGAATGGAGTTAGCGAGTAGATTCTGTTCCCAACCACATCGTGCCTCGTCCATTCGGATTGAGTTCAATGGGAATCTCGGTTGACCTGTCGCCTCTAGAAACCGGCCCATTGCTTGGCATCGTTGGCGTGAGTAACTTGGTGAATAGGCCATATTCCTTTGAGGAACATCAGCGTGTCATTGCCGGCCAGCTACGAAGAAGTCTTGCGAACAGCTCAGTCGCTCCCAGAGACGGAGCGAGTTCGGTTGGTAGAAGAGTTGCTCAATTCATTCAGTCCCGCCGTGGCAGTGCCGCTGGATGACCTCTGGTTAGCCGAGATTGATCGCCGGACTGACCAGCTTGACTCGGGCACGGTGCAGACAATTCCATGGGCGGAAGTGCGTCGTCAGGCTCGGGAACGGGCTAAGCTGAATGGCTGTTCCTCCCGACTTGTCGCGACCAAATGAGGTCATCCCGGGCCCACAGAGTATTCTATCCATCAATGTTCAGGTATGTTTCCGGCTTCAACCTGAGTTTTGTCTGACATTGCGACGGATGGCGTCCCGGGAGGGGATGCGTCCGATCGCTCAGTTGTGACATCTGTACACGGAGCGTACACCTGCGATGACACGCACGCCGAACGAGTGCTCACTGCCGCCAGACGCCGTCGGGCCCTTGGTGGAATTGATTCAAGACGGCGTTGTCGTCGCCGACTGCGAAGGCGTGATAACCTACTGTAATGCGGCGGCGATTCAACTGTTTGGGTGGACTGCGGACGAGCTCGTCGGTCATGACTTCACCGAGAGGTTTCCAGCGTTTCCTCGAGCTAGTGCCGCTGCGGAAGATCGTCATCAGGTGCAGGCCGACCAATGGGTGAATGAGCGCGAAATTTGTCGCCAGGATGGAACTCGAATCTGGATCGAGACGCAGGCTCGGCAATACGCCGATGATGCTGGCAAGCCTGCGGGTGTCATCAGAACCTTTCGTGATATTACCGAGCGCAAACAAACATTGATTGAGCGGAGGCAGTTCGTTGATCAGCATCGCAGCCTCTTCGAGCGAGCTGTCGTCGGCATCTTTCGATCGTCGCTGGAGGGGCGGTACCTGATTGCCAATCAGACACTGGCCGAGATTTTTGGATACGAGTCAGCGGACGATCTTTTAAGAACAGTCACCAACGTCGGGACTCAGATTTATCGCAACCCGGAGGATCGAGCCCGGATTCTGAAGGCGTTGACCGAGCAGAACACGATGCTTGATTTTGAATGTGAGTGCCTTCGCAAAGACGGGACGCCGGTCTGGATCCGCCAGGACTCGCGCGCTGTCCGCGATGAATCCGGACAGCTAGCCTACTTTGAAGGGTTTATTCAGGACATCACCGCACGCAGGCAGGCTGAAAAAGTTGTGCTGGAAAGTGAAGTGCGCTATCAATCGCTGATTGCGGCGCTGGCAGAGGGGATCGTCGTTCAATCGGCCACCGGTGAAATCCTGACGTGCAATGCTAGTGCAGAGCGAATTCTGGGACTGACGGCTGATCAGATCTGCGGCAGATCTTCGGTCGATCCCGTGTGGCAGGCGATTCATGAGGACGGGTCGCCGTTCGCTGGCGAGGATCATCCGTCGATGGTGACGCTACGCACGGGACACCCCAGTTCCAATGTTGTCGCGGGGATTCCGAAACCAGACGGCAGTACTGTCTGGATCTCGATCAATGTCGAACCGTTGACTCATCCTGGCGACAAGCTGCCCTATGGCGTGGTCTGCTCGTTCGTTGATATCACCGCTCGAAAAGCGCTGGATGAAGCGAAGCGACAAAGCGAAGAACGATATCGACTGGCGATTCTCGCGACGAACGACGCGATCTGGGACTTGGATCTCGCGACGGGCACCGTCTCTAGAAACGAGCGTTACACCACCATTTTTGGGCGAGCACCGGTAGGGGCCGATCCGTTCCAATGGTGGATCGATCATGTTCATGCCGAGGATCGCGAACGAGTGATCACGTCCTTTCGGCAGGCCATCGATGGAACAGACCGCAATTGGGAAACTCAGTTTCGATTCTTGAGAGAGGACGGCGTGTGGGCCGAGATCGAGGATCGCGCGTACTTGGCGCGAGATAAGTCTGGTCGATGTACTCGCGCTGTCGGATCAATGCTGGACGTGACCGAGAGGAATCGGGCCGAAGCAGTTCTGCGCGAGAACGAATCGCGGCTGCGCCGGATCCTCGAAGGGATGCCGATCATGCTCGATGCGTTCGACGAGCGTGGGAATCTGGTC
Organism: Schlesneria sp.; assembly: GCA_036499265.1. GTDB lineage: Bacteria > Planctomycetota > Planctomycetia > Planctomycetales > Planctomycetaceae > Schlesneria. Next base: position 6,123 of record DASYEA010001100.1, read on the forward strand.
GCCTGGAATCAGGAATGTCAGCGTGTGACGGGATACTCGGCCACAGAGATGGTTGGCAATCCACGCGCGATCGAACTCCTTTACCCCGATCGTGCGAACCGCGAACGCATGCATCGCGAGTGGTCGCAGCGTGGGAATAATTACTACCATTGGGAGTGGGATCTGACGTGTAAAGACGGTTCGGTCCGCACGATCTCGTGGTCCAACATTGCGGCCATCCTGCCGATCCCCGGTTGGGCGAGGTGGGGGGTTGGTTTTGATGTCACCGAACGGAAGCAGGCGGAAGCCGCTTTGCGCGAGCGGGATCGCGCCATCCAGGCAGTTTCCGGGGGCATCCTCATCACCGATCCCAACCTGCACGATAACCCGATCATCTACGTCAGCAGTGGTTTCGAACGGCTTACCGGTTACTCGGCCGAGGAGGTCGTGGGACTGAATTGCCGATTTCTGCAGGGCGAGGAATCAGACCACGCAGCAATTCAGGAAGTCCGCGAGTCGATTCAAAAAGGCCAGCCCTGCACGGTCGAACTGCAGAACTATCGCAAGGACGGCACGCCCTTCTGGAACAAGCTCTCGGTCTCGCCGGTCTTCGACGACAATGGCAAGTTGACTCACTTTGTCGGCGTGCAAATGGACGTTACCGCCCAGCACAAGCTGGAAGAGCAGTTGCGACAATCTCAGAAGATGGAAGCGATCGGCAGGCTGGCAGGTGGGGTGGCCCACGATTTCAACAACCTGCTGACTGTGATCAACGGATATACCGAGTTGCTGCTGCAAGACTCGGACGTGCAGGGCAAGGACTCTCATCGAGAATCATTGGCCGCGATTCTCGATGCCGGTCACCGAGCCGCCGCGCTCACTGCTCAACTGCTGGCTTTCGGCCGAAAGACGATGATCGAGCCCAAGCTGCTGGACCTGAATCGAGTCGTCGAAACCGCAGGCAAAATGTTGCGTCGGCTGATCGTGGCCGACGTGCGGATCGCTTTCGAACTGAATCCCGATCCGACGATTGTGAAAATCGATCCGGGGCAACTCAATCAACTGCTGATGAACTTGGCACTCAACGCTGGCGACGCCATGCCCGCTGGCGGCGTGTTGACGATCACCACAAGGACCATTCACGTTTCCGACGATCAGCCTGCTGCCTCAGAGAGCTGTCAACCTGGTTGCTACGTTCAACTGACAGTGGCAGACACAGGCGATGGCATGAGCGAAGAGGTGCGGCGGCAAATCTTCGAGCCGTTCTTCACCACGAAAGAACTTGGCAAAGGGACCGGACTGGGGTTGGCAACTGCCTACGGAATCGTGTCCCAGGCCGGGGGCTTTATCGCCGTGGAGACGGGTCTTGGAGCCGGGACGACCTTCCGCATCCTGTTGCCTGTTGTTGAACAATTATCACCGTCTGATAAGTTCGCAGCCGCGCCAGTGGCTCCGTTGGGAACTGAAACGATCCTGCTTGCCGAAGATGAAGAGTTTGTGCGGCGACTGGCTAAGCAAATCCTGGAAATGCACGGTTACACCGTAATCGAAGCCGATTCCGGTGAAGCGGCCCTTAAGGCGGCGACAACGTCTGGCAAACCGATCCATCTTCTCGTCACGGACGTTGTGATGCCAGACTTCGGGGGCCGGACGCTGGCAGATCAGGTACTGGCAATCCAGCCAGAGATCGCGGTGCTCTACCTCAGCGGTTACTCAAACGACGCGGTCTTTCGCCGGGGAATCGAAACCTCCGAAGATGCATTTCTGCAAAAGCCATTCACCGCGCATTCGCTGGCCTGCAAGGTTCGTGAAGTGCTGGACGCGGCGGTTCGGGCATCTTGAGGCAGGGAAAAACCACCTTGATAGCTGTGAACTCGACGTGTGGTGATCTACATGCGTGACCCCAATCGCATTGACTCGCTTCTGGAAGCGATACGCGATCTTTGGCAACGTCAACCTGAGATGCGTCTGGGGCAACTGCTCGTTAATGTCATGCGTCCTTCACAACCTTGTCCTGAAGTCTTCCACGTCGAAGACGATCAGCTTGCTCGAAAGCTGGAGGAATACCGAGCCACGCTTCCCAACACAGTTCAGCAGCTTCGATACTATAAGTGCCGATCACATGAACCCGAGATCGGAAACCACGACGAGTGGGGTGAAGCCTGGTTGTTATTTGAACTTGATCCCGCGAACTCTGTGATCAGGCAAATCAAAGCCTTCGAAGATGGTCCGTGGTTTGGCCATGATCACAATTCGAGGTTCGACGATTTTGGAGTGCTGTTGCAAAGGCGGCTTGAGAACATTGGCGAAGATTACGCCGCGATACACCCTGCCGAGTTTCAGAAGGCTTGGAACGATTGTAATAATCGATAGTCTACGGCGATTGCAGAACTGCCACTTGATGCCATGATGAAGTCGACAAACGAGCAAACGAAAGCTGAGCCGCTTAAGCAGTCTCGTTAGTTTGTGTAAAGGAGATACATTGGAAACTCCAATATTCGTAGCGATTATTTCAGGTGCCGCGAGCCTCGTAGTCGCCGCGGTGTCCTATTGGTTGACAAAAGCCCGCGAACGCGACGTAGATTGGCGAAAGCAAAAGCTCGAACATTACCGCGAGCTGCTTGAGGCTATATCA
>DASYEA010001101.1:0-2632 GCA_036499265.1 Schlesneria sp.
CGACCCCAGGACGGCGTTTGATATGGTCGTGATCTCGTTGGTCCTGGATTCAGGCAGGCTATCAAGAGAACGCCATGCCTCGTCGTGCGGTGAACACGAGCCAATCATTTCATCGTGGTTGCGTCCGCGACGAGTCCACCAAAGTTGTGTAGATAGCTGTTGCAGGCACGCTCTCTCGTGGAAAATAACCCTTGACATCACCTACGACTGTCGGCAAGATGCCGACAGTCGTAGGTGATGTTCTGGAGCTCGGAGCCGATGGTCAATTCTGACGAATTCCCACAGTTGTCGGAAACGCAACTGGAGATCATGACTGTTATCTGGCGTCGCGGTGAAGCGACCGTGGGCGAGGTCTGGAAGGAGCTTTCCGCTCAACGTCCGGTTGCTCGCAACACCGTTTTGACGCTGATGGAGCGTTTGGAAAAGAAGGGGTGGCTGCAGCGACGTGCCGATGGGCATCTCTATCACTACTCGGCTACTGTCAACCGCGAAGAGACACTGGGAAAAATGGTCGGTCGCCTGGTGGACACGGCTTTTTCCGGGTCGGCAGAAGGACTGATGATGGCGCTGCTCGACGAACGCGGAGTCACGCGTGAGGAAGCCGATCGAATCCGCGACATGATCGAGAAGGCTCGTCGTACCAAGCCGAAACCTAAAACGTAGCATGAGACGCTCGACAGTTCCTGCGGCACTTGAAGGGGATGCGTATGAACCTGCTGATACAGTGGTCTCCATCGGACGCAATTCTTCAATTTGTCGGCATGTATTGCCTGGGTATCGGCATCCTGGTCGGGTTGGCAACGGCACTGTCATCGATGGCGATGCGTCGTCAACCGGCAGTTCGGCATAGTCTGTGGTTGGCTACGCTGATTTGCGTGACCGTGTTGCCTTTGGTTCTGGTCGGCATCGACCGATTCGACTGGACCTGGTCGATCCAGCGTCCGATGGTGCTTGATCAGCTCGCGCCATCGCATCCAGTTCACCGGGTGTTGCCGAAGCTTTCGCCACCCGTTCCGCAGTCAACCATTTCGTCTGTTACAGAACCAGTGGTTTCGGATCACGTCGGATTAGATGCAAGAGTGGCTGATCCTGTATTGGTGCCGAGTGCGAACCAAGAATCCGCTTGGACATTGATGGAATGGCTTCGTGTTCTGGCGACGATGTGCATGCTTGCCTGGGTGGTTGGTATCGCGGTCTTGTCGATTCGACTTTGGCGCGGAGTGCGCCAGGTGGCTCGATTGGTCTCTTCAGTTCAGGCGTTCGACATCACCTGTCTCAATGAGTCGCTGCAGATTGCGGCTAGCATTCTGCGTGCGAAAAAACTGCCCGCTGTCGTTGTTTCGCCCGACTCGTTCGGCCCTGTTGTGGTGGGGCTATTCCGGCCGATCGTCATTTTGCCGGTTGAGTTTGCTCAATCCGCCACGGTCAATCAAATGGTCGATGTCCTGGTCCACGAATGTGCTCACGTTTTGCGTCACGATGTCTGGGTCGGACTATTGCAACGCCTTGTTCAACTCGTCTGCTGGCCTCATCCTTTGATCTATTCGATGAATCGCCAACTCTCGCAGGCACGCGAAGAGGTCTGCGACAACTACGTGCTGCGGCGTGGCGACGTGACTGCGTATGCCGAAACTCTGCTGGGATTGGCCGTGCGGTATTCTTCGACAATCAATCCCGCCGCGACGCTGGCGATCGTCAATCCACGATGGAGGTTGCAGGACCGAATCGCCGGCCTGTTGGATCCGCAACGTCGCTCAGCGACGCATGCAGGACGAGCGGCATTTCTGATGATGATGACGGCCTTGCTGCTCTGCGGAGGCGCGATCGCAGCAGCCCGATGGCAGGCACCGATTGCTGACAATGCCATCGCCGCCCAAGAAGTTGCGGAACCCGCGCAGCAAGTCGACCAGACCGACCACGTCTCGTTGGCGGAACGCGAACGACGCGTGGAGCATGCTCTCCGCGAATATACTTACGTATCCTTTACTGAAAATCCGCTAAAAGAAGCGTTCCAGTATCTGGAGGATCTGCACTACATCGACATTCAACTGGATCTGAAGGCTCTCGAGAGGCAAAAGGTGTCTCCGGACACGCCCATGTCGCTGGTGGTATCTGATATTCCCTTGAGGTCGGCTTTGAAGCTGTTGCTGGAACCGTTATCTCTGACCACCTTCATCGAGAACGGCCAATTGGTCATCACGGACCGCGAGGAAGCAGCAACGCATCTGCGAGATTTTACAGTGCTCGATCCACCTGTGGCGGACATCGTTCAATTCGGAATCAAGCCTGCTGAATTGCTCACGGCCATCAGCTCTGTGATTGATCCCGCCACTTGGAAGTCGAATGGAGGTAGGGGGACGCTGGAACTGAAAACGGTATTGATCCCAACTAATCTGGCGTCACGCGAGGCCTTGGTTGTTCATCAACGATTGGGCATCTGGCCCGAGGTGGAGCAACTCATGGGTGAGCTGAAGCAGGCGATTCGCAATCCCGAGGACGTCGCGGACGAGTTGAAAGTGGAATCGCGAGATTACTCATTGAAGGCTCTGCATGAATTGGGGTTCTCGGACATGTCAATCTTGCGAACAGTAAGATTAACGTGCCGCTTCGATGCCACCGGCGACGAGTCACA
>DASYEA010001102.1:0-1731 GCA_036499265.1 Schlesneria sp.
GAATGGCTCATCGCGGCTGACGTCGTCGATGTAGTAGGTGTAGCCAAGTTCCTGCAGGATCTGGAGCGTCTGTGATGTACCCCGCAACCAGAACGCATTGAAGCCGACGGGCCGCACGCCTGTGACGCGCTCGATGGTTGAAGTCGAGTCAGTGTAGCTCTTCCGCTCTTGCTCCATGTTCATGGAATATTGCGGCGCCCATGTCTGGCCGTGACCGGCGGGTTCGTGACCGCACTGGACAATCTCTTTCGCGAGCGCCGGATGCTTTTCGACTGCGGAGCCCACCATGTGGGAAGTCACCTTTACCTTGCGGCGCTCGAACATGTCCAGCAGTCGCAGCAAGCCTTCCTTGAAACCGTACTCGTACCATTTGGTAGCGGCAATGTCCGGGTATTTGGGGTCTATCTTCGGCATCGGACTCTCGGCTCCGCTCTCGGGCTGAGCACCGGCTTCCATCTCGAGATCGAGATGACCAGGCGAGCGTTATCGGGCCAGAACGGATCGGAATTGTTGGCTTGCATAGTTCCTCCTTGAGCAGTCTGCGGAGCAGCCGTCACTGGCGCAGCAAGCGCGAGAGCTCCACCTGCCATCAGAAATTCGCGACGGTCGATCATTTCTCTCAGACTCTATTCAGGCCGTTGAAAGCCGCTACTTTGTAAGCTTCGGCGAGCGTCGGGTAGTTGAAGACCATGTCGTGGAAATATTCCACCGACCCGCCGTAGAAGAGTACGGCCTGACCAATGTGGATGATTTCCGTCGCGCGCTGTCCTATGGCATGCACGCCAAGAAGTTTGTGCGTTTCCGGATCAAAGAGCAGCTTGAGCATCCCGGTCTCGTCACCGAGCATCATGCTCTTTGCCAACTCAGAATATTTCGCGATTCCTACCGCGTAGGGAATTTTGTTCGCCGTTAATGCTCCCTCGGTCTGGCCAACCATTGATATTTCGGGAATTGTATAGATACCGTAGGGAAAAAGGTTGGGCATGTGTTCAAAAGGAATTCCGAACATATGGCAGACCGCCAGGCGACCCTGTTCCATGGAAGTACTTGCAAGTGCCGGAAAGCCGATCACGTCTCCGGCCGCGTAAATATGCGGAAGGTCAGTTTGAAAGAACTCGTTCACTTTCACCTTGCCACGCGAATCGGCCGCCAGACCGGCAGCTTCCAGATGGAGTTGATCGCCATTGGCCTGCCGGCCGACAGCATAAACAAGAGCGTCGCCTTGTACTCTCTTGCCGCTCTCCAATTGCGCGAAAACACGGCCGCGATCGGGGTCGATTCCAACCTGCGTCACTTTCTCTGCGAGACGAAACGTGGTGCCTTGCTGGCGCAAATGGTACGAGAGCGCCTCGACGATTTGCCGATCCACGAAATCGAGAACAACCGGCCGCTGGTCTATCAAGGTAACCTCGGCACCCAGGGCAGTCATAAACGATGCGTACTCGAGGCCGACGACGCCGGCTCCCACCACGATGATTTCTTTGGGAAGGCCGCCCAGATCGCCAAGGTGATCGGTATCCACAATGCGACGGTTGTCAAAGGGAATGTCCGGGCTGTGGGCGGGCCGAGTACCGCAGGCAATCAGGATCTTACGGGCATTGAGTCTGATCGCCTCGCCATCGCCGTCCAGAACTTCGATTGTGTGAGGGTCCAGAAATGACGCCACCCCAGGATGCACTACAATCCCGTTACGTTCGAGTTGTGCCCGAACCACCCCGGTTTCTCGCGCGA
>DASYEA010001103.1:0-1601 GCA_036499265.1 Schlesneria sp.
GCTCGCGACAGCGAAACCAAGGTAAAGATCGGACTGGCGGATGAAGAAGATTTCCCGCTCGAAGGTACGGTCAACTTCATTGATAATCAGGTCGACGCCACGACTGGCACCCTGCGACTGCGAGCCGTCGTCGAGAATCAACAACGCTTCCTGTCACCAGGGATGTTCGTTCGAGTCCAAGTCCCCATCGGTGCTCCGCACCCTGCGATGTTGGTCCGCGAAGAAGCGTTGGGTGCCGATCAGGGACAGCGTTATGTCTATGTCGTCAACGACAAGGACGAGATCGCTTATCGTCGCGTCAAGGTAGGTGTCGCACGTAACAGTCGGCGCGTGATCGAAGGTGACGTCTCGCTAGAAGACCGCATCGTTGTTTCTGGACTTCAACGAGTTCGTCCCGGAACGAAAGTCACCGTGCGACCGTTCATTCTACCGTCTGATGCCGCCAAGAAAGCCAGCGAGTCCCCGCCTCCTGCCAAACCCGCGACAGTAGAAACCAAAGCTTCCGAACACGGCAAAGACTGATCCTTGTTCTCACAGTTCTTCATCGACCGACCGATCTTTGCGTCCGTGATCTCGATCCTGATCACTCTGGCGGGCGGGATCGCCGTCTTTGCACTGCCGATTGCCCAGTACCCGCCCGTCGCACCGCCGACGATTCAGGTCGACTGCAATTATCCGGGAGCGAGTGCTCAAGTCGTCGCGCAAACGGTTGCCGCGCCAATTGAGCAGCAGGTCAACGGCGTGCAGGACATGCTGTACATGTCCTCGCAAAGCACCAGCGATGGCTCTTACACGCTGACGGTGACCTTCAAGCCGGGCGTGAATCTCAATCTGTGTCAGGTACTGGTCCAGAACCGTGTCAGCCTGGCGATGCCTTCGCTGCCGGATGTGGTCCGCCAAACGGGTGTGACCACCAAGAAACGTTCTCCCGACATTCTGCTGACTGTCAGTTTGAATTCACCCGATGGACGCTATGACCAGCTCTATCTGAGCAACTATGCGGTTCTTCGTCTGAAAGACGAATTGTCGCGACTACCAGGGATCAGCGAAGTGCTGGTCTTCGGTCAGCGCGACTACAGCATGCGGATCTGGGTCGATCCCGAAAAGCTCGCCGTTCGCGGCATTGCCGTGCAGGATGTGATTAACGCCCTGCGCGAACAGAACCTGCAGATCGCCACCGGGCAAATCGGTCAGCCACCGGCCGAAACGGGCCAAATGTTGCAGTTACCGCTCAGCCTAAAGGGCCGACTGACCGAGGTTGAAGACTTCGAAAACGTCATCGTCCGGACCGGCGAGCATGGGCAACTGGTTCGCATCAAGGAAATTGGCCGAGTCGAAATCAACGCTCGCAGCCAGGATGTCAGCAATCGATTCGATGGCAAGCCCACCGTCGGCCTGGCCGTCTTTCAGCTTCCCGATGCGAACGCCTTGGATACGGCCGATCAGGTCAAAGCCAAGATGAAGGAACTGTCTGCGGACTTCCCGGAAGGGGTGGAATACGCAGTCGGGTACGATACGACACCATTCATCCGCGAATCGGTTGGCGAAGTATTCAACGCACTGCGTGATGCGATCATCCTGGTCGCCATCGTTGTGCTGGT
>DASYEA010001104.1:0-3628 GCA_036499265.1 Schlesneria sp.
CTTTATGATGTGTACTGCGATGCTGCCGGTGGGCCACAGGGAATCGACTTCGGCTATGTCGTCGTTGGCAAGATGACATCGCTGTTCGAACAACTGAAGCCTGGCAACGCAGTCGAGGTCTGGGGACCGCTGGGGAACGGTTTCCCACTTCCGCCAAGCGGACATCTCGTGATTGTCGCAGGTGGCATCGGTCAGACACCATTCCTAGCTGTAATCCGCGAAGCGCTGCGACGCCGATTGTATGGTGCGCCCGCGCGGACGCTGGTGCTTGCTCCTTCGCGAATCACGCTGTGCTACGGTGTCCGCTCGAAAGAATTTCTCGCCGGCGTCGAAGAATTCGAGAGCGAAGGAATCGACGTTCGAATTGCGACCGATGATGGCTCTGTCGGTCATCATGGGTTCGTGACAGATTTATTGAAGCAACTGCTGGCTGAACCGATTCCTCCGGTAGCCGTCTATTGCTGTGGGCCAGAGCCGATGATGCATGCTGTCAGCAAGCTCACTGCGGAATCGAAAACTCCCTGCTGGCTGTCGCTGGAAACACCGATGGCTTGCGGGTTTGGCGCCTGTTTCAGTTGCGTGACCAAGGTGCGTCAAGAGGACGGTACGTGGGACTACAAACGCGTCTGCGTTGAAGGTCCGGTCTTTCCCGCTGAGCAATTAGTGCTGGACTAAAGATCGATTGCTGACTGCACTTCGTCGTAAAAAACAGCGAATTCTATAAATTGATGTCCGCACGGAACTCATCTGCCCATCGTGACTTCTGACCTCTGGTCGCTCAAGAATTCGCGGAATCTTTGTGGCCACCCTCGGCATCTCTCGCCGCGGTCTTGACCCATTTTTCAGATTCTTCTAAAAACCCGCCGCGTTCGACGGACGGCCCAACAGCCTTCGGTCGAACGTGCCGTTCACTTCTCCCGTACACATCTAATTTGACGGCTCTCTGCCACTCCTCCCAGGTAGGAAGATGCCCATGGTTCGTTCGTTGTTTAGCTCCAAGTCTGTCTGGGGCACGTTGGCTGTGCTGGCATTATCCGGTACCGCATCCGCTCAATGGTTCCCATTCGGCGGGGGCAGTTCCTGCAACTGTGGCGCTCGACCCAGCATGATGAGCTCGGCTCCAATCATGCAGTCGGCTTCGTATAGTGCAGCCTACAATCCGATGCCCGCTTATCAGACCGCCTACTCGTCGCAGGAAGTTTCCTGCGGCCAGCCAGTGAACTGCACGATCTCGCAGCCGGTTCAAGTCCAGGCCATGGCCATTGCACCTGTGCAGACGGTCAGGGTCCAAGCCATGCAGCCTGTCGTGCAGCCGGTCTACGACACGGTGCATGTCACCGAGTATCAAGCGGTGAAGCAGAAGGTTTCTCGGCCCGTCATCGAAACCAAGTGGGTCGATCAAGCTGTTACCGAAATGCGTCCAGTCACGACTCAACGCACAGCCAATGTGCCGACGGTTGAGTACCAGACGGTTACCGAAAACAAGCAGGTTCAGAAGCAAGTTGGCTACTGGGCCACCAAGACCGAAGCCGTCAACAAGGTTTCCGGTTGTGCTTATGATAATCGCCCTGGAGTGGTCGGCTGGATGAATCGCACCAGCCGCGATGTCCGCAACGCCGTCACGCCGAACCAGAAAGTCTCACGAACTTTCGTTCCGCAAACGATGACTTGCACGGTTCCTTGCTCGAAGAAGGTCGCCGTCCAGGGAATGAAACAGGTTACTTACAACGTCACTTCGATGGTCGCTCAGCAGACCACTCGCAAGGTCGCTGTGAACACAACTCGCTATGTTGAAGAAGAAGTCACTGCGATGAAGCCGGTCACGGTTGCTCGTACGATGCAAGTCGGCACACGAGTCAGCTACGCCCCAGCCGGGACTGTCCCAGCCGGTGGTGGAGTGACCGCCAGTGGTCCAACCGACAACAGCGGTCCGACGGCTTTGACTCCAACGCCAGTTCAGAACGCTCGTCGTCCAGACGCCGATCGCACCGCCGCTGATCCAGGCGACACGATTGATTCGAATGGCTTCAATCGCAATCCAAAAAAGATTTCGTACCCATCACACGATCATACTAATGATCACGGCGAAGTCACTGAAACCGTGATCCCCAGCCGCCGATCGCAGAACAGTCCCGCGACCAGCAGCCCAACCATGGCTTCCAGTACTTCTACCACTCCATCAGTTGTTCGAGTCAGCCAGTGGGTGGCCCGAACTCCACGACCAAGCTCACCATCCGCTGCGTCGATGGCCCTCGCTGGTAACGCCCCATAACGATCTGCCCTCACAGCTGACTGATCGGATCACCCGATTGCTCAGCAGTCATGTCTGTTAGAATGAATGATCCCCGCGACGCCGGCTTCACGCCGGCGTCCTTTTTTTCTTTGCCTCGCTTTTGGCACGCGAAGTCAATTATCTCGGTTGACTCTTTGCGGCCCGCATTGTCATCCCTTTGTATTGGTAGAGCGGACTTTGCGCTGATTCTGGTCAAAAGGCCTTCCTTAAAAAGGGCGAACCTTTCGGCAAGTCAGGCAGTCTGTAAAGGTGGCAACAGTCCCGAGAATTGTTGGGACTTCAACCTCACCGATTGGGGTGGAAATCCGGTACCGGCAGAAACTGCCACTCGCCTTGAGCACTTCCGGGCGATAAACTGGTACCCAGTTGCCGTACCTTGGGGTGCGGCACTGTTTGTCGGTACACATTGGCGAAAACTGTTTTGAGGATAAGATTGTGGCGACTGCGACAGAAGCAAAACCATCGGCTCCCCCCGCATCAACAGCAAATGGCCGGTTGAACGGTGCCGATGTATTCGTCGAGTGCCTGATCCGGCAGGGAACGGACCTGATTTTCGCGTATCCCGGTGGCTGCAGCATGCCACTCCACCAGGCACTGACGTTCCGTGGGGACGATATCCGCACGATTCTGCCCCGCCACGAACAAGGCGGTGCCTTCGCCGCTCAAGGCGTTTCGCGCACGACCAATAAGGTCGGCGTCTGCATGGGAACCAGTGGTCCCGGCGCGACGAACCTCGTGACGGCCATCGCCGATGCCAAGATGGACAGCATTCCGCTGATTGCCATCTCGGCTCAGGTGCACACGCATCTCATCGGCAGCGATGCGTTTCAAGAGACGCCAATGGTCGAAATCTGCCGCGCGATCACGAAGCATCACTACTTGATCACCAAGACGTCAGATATTCCGCGCGTGATCAAAGAAGCGTTTTACATTGCACGGACCGGGCGACCAGGCCCGGTGTTGATCGATATCCCTAAAGACGTTCAGTTGAATTTTGTGGACGAAGTGAAGGTGGACGGCAAGCCATGGGTGGTCGATTTCGACCCTCCGATGAATCTGCCTGGCTACCATCCCGAAGTTCGACGAGCTCACCCTAATCAAATTCGCGCGATCTTGAAGATGATCCGCGAAGCGAAGAAGCCGATTTTCTACGCCGGCGGTGGAATCATCCAGGCTGATGCAACGGAAGAGTTCACCAAGTTTGCTCGCAAGACGGGTATTCCAGTCGCCACGACCGTGATGGGGATTGGCTGCTTCCCGGCTGATGATGATCAGTCGCTGCACATGCTCGGAATGCACGGGACCGTCTATTCGAACTATGCGATTAACGAAGCG
>DASYEA010001105.1:0-5889 GCA_036499265.1 Schlesneria sp.
CCATTCGACATGGTTTCTGCCTTGTTGTTTTAGCCACATCGTCCGCTTCACAATTGCGGCGAGGCAGGGTCTACTTCTTCTTGATGTCGTAGACGACCAGCGAGTCCATGTCGCGAAGGTAGAGGCGACCTCCGCAAACGACCGGATAGGCCCATGCCGGCTTGTTGCTGCGGTTCGGAGGGGTAAATCGCCCCTTTTCTTCATAGCCCTTGGGAGTGGCAACACAAAGTGCCACGGGACCGTTCTCGCTGCGAAGGTACAGGTGACCGTCGGCATAGGTCACCGATCCTTTGCCGACAGAACGATTCTGCCAGACTGTGTCGCCCGTTTTGATGTCGATGCATTTCAGGATCTGTTCGTCGAACCCGTAGACGTGCCCGTCGAGAATGACCATGCCACCGTGGTGATTTTTCATCTCCTTGTTGGTGTAGGCGACTTCGGCCTTGCCACCCGTCTTGAGCTTGAACATCGCGCAGCCAGTTCCATATCCGGAAGCGGTATAGACCATGCCATCGCTATAAAGCGGCGCTGAGCAATTGGCGGTGTCGTTTGCAGAGGATGGGTATCCCCACAGAACGTTTCCGTTTTTAGCTCGGATTGCGATAACTCCAGTATGGACGTAGTTGACGACCATCCGTTCGCCACCGAATTCAACGAGAATGGCCGAGGCGTACGAGGCCTTCGGAAGTCCCTCCACTGTGCATCGCCACAATCCGCGGCCCGTCAATTTGTCCATACCAGCGATCGTGGCCAGTTTGCCGCCGGGATAGCAAATCAACTGCTTTCCATCGATCAAGACGGACTCGCTGATGCCCCATTGGATATTGCTTCCCTCATAGTCGTTTAAGATATTGCGCTGCCAAAGGATCTCGCCGGTCTCGACATCTGCGCAGATCAAATCTCCACTCGCACCAAGTGCATAGACGAGACCGCCGTCGATAGTAGGCGTGCCTCGGGGCCCGTTGCCCATCCCGTCTCGAAAAGCAGGGCCACCTGTCTTGGCTGCCCAAACGGGTTCGCCATTTGCTTCGTCGAGGGCCAGCAAGGCTTCGCTGTTTCCCTGATTCCCCATCGTAAAGATCTTGCCGCCCGAGATGGAGACGGTCGAAAAGCCTTCGCCGAGCTTCTTTTGTTCATAGCGCAGCTTGGGGCCGTCGGCCGGCCACTCGTCCAACAGCCCTGTTTCGACCGACATGTTGTCGCGATCTGGACCACGGAATTGAGGCCAGGAACCCCCCGGGGCAGGCTCTTTGCTGGTCTTCTTGGGCGGCTTCTTTGTCGCTGGCGGAACCTTGGGCGTCTTCAGAGTCAGTCGCGTCACTTCCGCAGAGATATTGGTCACAACAACGACTGTCTGTCCATCGGTGATGTCTTCAAAGTTACTTTTCTTACCATCAAGCAGGATGGCCGCACCCGCGGGCAGCGTGAAAGTCTTGATCTCTTCTTTCTTGCCAGTCAGCTTGACGGTGATCGAGTTGTCGTCGGCTGAAGTGGATTCAATTGTTCCATTGAACGTCGCTGCGGCAGCGATATGACAACATAAGAGTACTAGTCCGATCACGGACGCAGAAATGGTTCGGTGAAGCATATGGCCTTCCAGGTGGCAATAAGGCTGATAGTCGAGTCGCCTTCGTAGCGCATCGAAACCCGTGGATTGAGATTGTTCGGAATATCCGTCCCGAATTTGTGCGTACTATGACAGTTCGTCACAATCCGAACAAGAAGACCGCTTCCAACAGCCGATCGTTCCGAAGTTCCGCGCGGCGCATTACGAATTTCAATAGCTAGCCTTAAATTCCGCTTTTAGCTCACGAATCCTTTTTCCTTCATTGGACTTACCGCTTGACAGTGGCCAAGTGCGACGGAGAATATCAGGGTGAAAATTAGCCAATCCGGCTGGTCTAGGTAGTTTTTATGCGCGCCCAACTCGTTCCACTTCGCGGTGGACGTCCCATTCAGATTCTGCGCGACGTCACCTTGGTCGGCCGCCAAGACGATCTGTGTGACGTCTGCATCGATCAGAGCAGCATTTCGAAGCTGCATTGTGTGATTGTGCGGACAGATGGATTGCTCTTCATCCGCGACTTGGGAAGCACCAACGGCACGAAGGTCAACGGACAGCGAGTTATTCGCGGTGCCTTGCTACCCGGCGATGAGTTGGCATTCGCTGGGGAAAAGTATCGTGTCGAAATGGGACCAGGCGAACCTGACCCCGAGCCATCCGATGTACATGGCGCACACACTGAAGTGATTGATGTCGTTCCCCATCAACCGGACGAATTTTTTGGCACGAATGGCAATCACAATAAGACTGCCAGCGACAGCGATGTCCGCATCCTCGACGAATGAGTCTGCTCTTGGTGACAAGTTTGTCGGCACAAACTGACTTGTGGTCGGTTTCGACTGCAACTTCCGTCATTCTCGCGCAGGCGGGAACCCAGTGAAGGGTGAGACGGCATCGACGCAGGGCATTCCCTTTCGGCGCGAATTGCCACCGCGGAGCTCATTCTTAAGCTACATTTGAGGGGCTTATGAACTAACCGTCGATTTGGAGCGTCGTTAATGGACTGCCACAATTGCGGCGCACCGCTTGATTGGGATGGATCGCGTCCAATCATCGTCTGCGAATTCTGCAGCTCGATCCGATCCGTCGATGCAACATCTGGTTCGGCAGACCGTGTCTCTCCGCTCGATCATCCAGGCGGTTTCGACTGTCCTCGCTGCCGGCAGTCTCTAGTCGTTGCTGCCATGGACGGTTTGAAAGTGGAACACTGCCAGGGATGCCGTGGAGTAATTATCCAGCGACATCTATTCGCAACGCTCGTCCGTAACCGGCGCGCTGATTTTCGCGGTGCCGATGCACGACCGATACCACTGGATTTCGATCAACTGAAGCTGATCGTCGACTGTCCGAGTTGCAAGCAGGCGATGGAGGTGCATCCCTACTATGGTCCGGGCAATATCGTGATCGACTCCTGCAGTCACTGTGGACTGGTCTGGCTTGATTCCGGTGAGATGTCAAGAATTGAGGTCGCGCCGGGGCGTCGATGATTTCGGACCGGTAACTTCACCTGCGTGGAAATGACGGAAGAGCAGGGCGGTGCCTAATCGTCAGCGATCTCCGTCAGCCCGCCAATCGCAATTCGAGCTCTTCTGCGTTGATGGCCACAACCGCAATTCCCAGACGATCTGCGAGATCGATCACATCTTTCTGATCCAGGATGATCGTCTTGTTACTTTCGATCGCCAGCACCCGTCCGCCTGCTTCCTGCAGTGTCTTGATGGTTTGAGCGCCAATCGTCGGGACATCGAAGCGCATGTCCTGCTGCGGCTTGGCCACTTTTACAACGGTGAAACCGCCGCGACGGCAAAGTTCCCCGGCACGGCGGATCGTCCGGTCCGTCCCTTCGATCGCTTCGACGGCGATGACTGCCATATCATTGATGACGACGGATTGGCCGACATCGAGTCGTCCCATTTCCTTGGCCAGATCCCAACCGAAGCGGATATCGCGCCATTGAGCATCTGTCGGTTTGCGTCGTGTCAAGAATCCGTGTTTCACAAGTAACTCCGGACAGTAGTCGAGGGCCGAGTCAAAATAGATGTTGTCGCGTTCGAATTCGCGAATCACCGCCAACAGCAGAGTGTCGTCCTTGCGATCGCGAGTCGCATACCGATACCACATATGCAGCGTCCGCCAATCCGGTAGCAGCCGCAGCATTCGGAACGGCTGGAACAGAACCGTCTTCTCGATCTTTCCCGCCATGACGACGCGGTCGATTCTGGCTCGATTGAACAAACGAATCGCGCGGCCCAGTCGAGCCAGCGGCGTTTCTGCATAGGAGTAACAGACCGCACGAAGCTGCTCTTCGTCGGCCATCCCGTTTACGCCGACACAATAGACCTGCAGTCCCTGAGCTTTCGCCGCTTCGGCAAACGCGAGCGGAAAGCGTCCCGCACCCGCCAGCAAGCCGACTCGCCGCGGGGGAAACTTGATCGTCGGTGGTAATGTATCGTCCATTTCGGCGTCGTGATCAATCACATGAGTTCAAACTGTCTGGTGGCCCAATCCAATCAGTTGGATCACCCCGCTTTTCTCGCTTCGTCCTGCGCCTGAGACTGAAGTTCTTCAATTTGTTTCACGAGCTTCTTGACCTGGTTTTCCAGGTCTCTGACTTTGTCGCGCATCTCGGGGACTCGCTTCAAAGAGAACACCAGTCGCTTCTGCTCGGCTTCGGGAGTTGCTGGATAGCCGATCCAGATTTCGCCTTCAGGGATGTCCTTGTGAACGCCCCCTTTGGCTCCGACCATGCAACCGGAATTCAGGCGAACGTGGTCTTTGATTCCAACCTGACCACCCAGCCGAACGTAGTCGCCGGTGCTGCAGGATCCCGCCATGCCGACTTGCGAGGCGAAGACGTTGTGTTTTCCCAACTCGCAGTTGTGAGCGATCATGATCAGGTTGTCGAGTTTCGTTCCGGCACCAACGATCGTGGGGCCGATTGCGCCACGATCGATCGTGGTACAGGCACCGATTTCGGCATCCTCGTGGATTTCGACCGTTCCCAGTTGGGGAATTTTGATAAAGCGACCATCAGTAAATCGGTATCCGAATCCATCCGCACCGATCACCGCACCGCTGTGGATGATGACTCGATCACCCAGCGTCACGTCTTGATACAGGACAGCGTTGGCATAAACGACCACATCATTGGCCAGCACACAGCCGGGGCCAATGGCGGCACCAGGGTGAATGTCACAACCGGTCCCAATCTCTACATCGTCACCGATGCTGGCTCCCGGGCCGACGTAGCAGTCCGCACCGATTTTTGCGGAGGGGCTGACATAAGCTTGTGGCGAAATCCCGCGAGTCGGTTTTCCGCGGATCTTCCGGAATTGAGGTAGAATTTGTTGGAACGCGGCATGAGGATCGGCGACGACGATCAGCGAAGTGTTCTCAGTCGCGGCGATACCGGCTGCGATTTTCGAATTCAGAATGACGGCCCCGGCGCGACACGCCTCAAGCCGACTGACATGGCTTTCATCAAGGACAAACGTGATGGCATCAGGGCCGGCAGATTCGATGGCCGCAGCATTACAGATCAGGCGATCTGAAGCTCCGCGGACTTCTCCTTGAACGAGCGTAGCCAGCGAACTGACGGTATGACCCACGTTGCCCTCCCTGGTTGAATTGTGGGCCGCGCGCACTGGCGCGGCTGGACGATCCTTGTCCCAGCCTGACTTGTATCCCAAACCGCCGAAATCGGGAAGAGGAATCCCGACCAACTGGCGAGGCTGCGGAAAATCGGATATTTCTTTATCTCGGCCAGTCGATGTCGGCTTCAGGGCGATCGGATTCAGGCTCGGTCGATGATTGAAGGCTAGTGCTTAGAGGAGCAATGGAAATGTCGGTTCGGGGGATTCGCGGAGCCACCAGCGTTGATGCCGACGTGCCAGAACTGATTCTGGCCGCCACGCGAGAGTTGTTGCAAGAAGTGCTGCGGGTGAACGCCATCACGGAATTCGATGAAATCGTCTCCGCTATATTTACCACTTCGCCAGATTTAACGTCAACATTTCCCGCCGAGGCCGCTCGCGGATTGGGAATGAAACAAGTTCCGCTGCTTTGCGCCTCGGAAATCGCAGTTCCTACCGCGTCGGTCCCACGTTGCATTCGTGTCTTGCTACATGTGAACACAGACAAGAAGCAGGCCGAGATCGTTCACGTCTACCTGCGTGACGCCAAGCGATTGCGCCCCGACATGGTGAGCGCGCAATAGCTGGCCGACAATAGTGCCGACATCCACCTCGGCTCGGCGAAGTTTACGCGAATTGCTCAGGAGAATCGTGCCCTTGGGTGCCACGGTTTTGGAGTCCTCGACAAGGCCG
>DASYEA010001106.1:0-3208 GCA_036499265.1 Schlesneria sp.
CAGCGTCCGCGGAGCTCCAATCTGAATGAAAGTATAAAGATTGCTTGCCAATAGCGGGGAATTGAGGTCGATGGCCCCTTCGGGCTCGGGGCCGGCATTCGCGCCGATCCACGTCTGCAGCCTGCTCGGATCGGGGTCCGAGATGCGGTACCAGAACAATCCCAGACGTCGCCAACGAAACATGGGGCTGGCCGAGCCTGGGTGTGTCAGCAAGTGTTGATCGGGCAGGACCACGGCCTGCCAGATGACGTGAGCATCCCAGGCACACTGCGGGAGCTGAGGTGATTGAAGTTCCGTCGAACTCGGAAAGTCGTAACGAGCCGCCGTCGGCAGTTGATAGTCGATTGTCAGCAGATGATCGGCCGCGTCACCTCGATACTCGGGCAGGTGCAGCGAATACCTTCGTGATCCTGCGGGAACCTCGACCGCACCCAACCCATGAACCAACGCGGTGCGATCCCAGAAGAATTGCTGCATTTCCGCACTCGCCGGCATGGCAACATTCAAGGAGTTGGATCGGACTGCGATCCTGAATTGAGCTCGCACCATGGCTCTGCCGTCTTGCCCGAAGACGGCCGTGATGAGCCCTTTCGTCACGCTTGCAGTTCCGTTCGCGTGGCCGCCAGATCTCGCAATGCGCAAGGTGAATTCAGGGCGGGTCCCCTCGGTCAACCAGGTCCACGATTCTGATCGCAGTGGTTGTGGCTTCCATTGCTCAGTTGCCGACGATGCTTCGAACCAGTCTTCGCGGGCCAAGACCATTCGAGTTTGGTGATAGGGGTCATCGACACATTGCAGCACAGGGATGGCAACCGTCGCGTCCCCGTCCAACCCCGTGTCATCAGGCACGTTGACGAAGAAATGGGCCTCGATGTCGAACCGGCCGATTTTCTGCTCGGGCAGCACCAATCGAACTTGTCGAGTTTGCGAACCGGGCACGTCACTCCATTCCGCAGGCAACTCGACTTCGTTGTCAGCAAAAAAGCGGAATCGTTCCGTCGAGACTTCGCGAGGTACGGTAAATCGCACCTGCGACAAACGCTCGTACGCGACATCGAAGGAGATTCGCTGAACAAGCTGCAGGCGGTCATTTTGCCATCTTGCCTCGGAAGTCGACTCCGTGCGAACTCGCCGAGGTTGCGGAAGAACTCGCAGCGCAAATGCCTGTTCTTCAGTGTCGACTCGATACGCCGTCGTCTTCAGACCGCGAAATGATTCAGGAAGACTGGACTGCCGGAAGTCTGCTTGCGCCATGGGGCGAATTACGGTTTCGCCACGAGTCGTCAGTTCGGTCTCTACGTTTTCCGCATTCACCAGAAACAGTGACGGAATCGGCGGGCTGGACGCTTTGGCGCGCGGCAGCGTCAACGCGATATCTTCGGTTCCTCGAGTCGGCCGCCGCGCACGCATCCGAACCGTAAATGGCGCCGTCTGTCGCTTGATGAGTCGGACGCGAATTAGACCTTGATCCTCTTCGATGGGTGCCGTCTCGACCAGTTCGGGTGGATCGAATCCATCAATGATCCAACCCTCCGACTTTCGCTCCGGCCATAAGAACGAGACTTCCGTGAGTCCTTCGCGATAGACCTGGAAATGAAAGGCCGCTTCCATCGTCAACTGATGGGCCGCCCCCATCAGGAAAATCTTCGGCTCGACCAGGTAATAAGGTTCGATTGGATCGACCCCCACGACCAGGTTGAATGGCTGATTCAGAAACCGATAAGCTTGAGTGACCTGGATTCCGCCAATATCCGGCTTCAGTTCGCCCGCATTGATCCGCAGGATATTGCCATCTTTGTACTGCACCGTCGAAAGCCGCAGCCCGTCATGCGGAGCCAGGCCAACTTCGCCACTTTGCTTTCGCGCTGATTCGACGGCAAACCCCGTCAGCGACAGCTTTCGCTTTTCAGCACGAGGCAATCGAACTGTCCATCGCAACCGAACTGGGCCAACCGTCGCTTTGGTTAATGAGACCAGCACACGGTTTGGTTTCGTGGGGTCTGTCTTATAGTCGCGATAGCCTTCGCTCCGCGATTCGCCACGAGGCAAATCATCTTCGATCTTCAAGACCTCCGCATTGGGAGGAAGTTGGACGGCAAACGAATCAAACTTGCCCTGCAATGACTGCAGACGCTGTCGGACATCAAGCAGTACGGTGTCCGTATCGACCTGAGCCAGAATTGTCGTGTTCGCCTCCAGAGCCAATTCCGATTGAGCCGCCTCGGGATTCGGCTGCCACGAGAGGTCCATACGATTGGCCAGGCCAATCATTTCAATGGACGATTTGTCCTTACCCAGTGTCGTCACTTCCAGCGGAATATCGTCGGACGCCTTTTCAGAAACTTTGGCGGTCACCGAACTATACGGCACCAGTAGCTTCAGTCTGGTGACGGGGGAGGACGGCAAGGTCAGTTGCAACTTCCGAATCGGCAGTTGCCGGCGGACCGGTACGCTTAAGGTCAGTTCGATCGAATGCGGATTGGGTCCGCGGAGCCAATATGTGATTCCCTGGTCTCGATCCTTGCGCTCTTCGAAGACGGCTTCGCCTTCCCCCGTATATCGGGCGTCAATCAGAATCGCCTCATTGAACTGAAGCGGTACCTTTACGAACTCAGTCGCCTGACGCAACTGAACCACCAGCTTGGCCTTCAAAGTCGCCCGCTCGTCATTGGCCTCGCCCGTGAGCTCAAGTGACGAGATCGATGCTGCTGGAACGGACTCCCGTTCCGTGCGCCCAGGGGGCTTCAGCATTTCGATCACGTCTTCTAAAGTCAGATTGGCCGGCACCGGGACCGGATCGCCCTGTTTGTTGAGGACGAATCGCATTACCGTCAACAACGAATCCAACGCAGGACGCTTCTCGGGATCGGTGGCGACCTTCATGGGGTTTGCAGGAGTGGTCGCGTCGGCGACAGGCGGGCGCGGCGGCTCTTGCGCATGAACGGACCCCGTGATCAATGCCAAAAGCAGTCCGAAATAGACTGATTGTCGGGCATTCATAGGGCCTGTCCGCATCTGTGTACCATCGGCCGCCACTTACGTTCCCTGCACTTGGCTTTTCCACGGCGCTGATCTCAAATCAGACTGCCGATTTGAGACACCTGCACCGACACTGAAGTGTAATCATCATCTGGACTCCGCGAAAGCGGATACCATGAGTTCCAGTAACGTATCTTAGACGTGCTATGCGAGATGCTTCATCAATTCC
>DASYEA010001107.1:0-6428 GCA_036499265.1 Schlesneria sp.
GGAATTGATGAAATCATCAAATTGCAGGAACTGGAAGTCCTGTGGTTAGATCACACGGATGTGACGACAGCGGGAGCCCTGAAGTTGAAAGCCCTCCCCAAGCTACGAAGTCTCCATCACAGTTGTACGGACCCTAAAGCAGTTTCCGCAGCGTTGCCAAAATGCCAAATCTGGTGTTCGGCCACGAATCGCAGATGACAACGATTTGAACGAAGGACGGATAAACGTGAACGCTGATTTCTTCAAACGCTGTTCGTATGTTGCGCTGCTGGTCGTCGGCTTCTCAACCCTCACATTCGCCGAATCGCCGCTTACGCAGCTCAACGTCTATCCCACGGACATCAACCTCACGACTAACAAAGATCGACAACTGGTCGTCGTCCAGGCCGTGCATGCGGATGGCATCACTCACGATGTCAGTAAGCAGGCCACATTCACGCTCGCAAATCCGGCGATCTGTCGCCGCGACGGAACCACGTTCTTTCCGACAGCAGATGGCCAGACAGAATTGAAGGTCGAATTCGGCGGTCAGATGCTGACGGTTCCCGTCAAAGTCGAACGCGCGGCCGAAACGCGGGCCATCAGTTTCAAACTGGATGTCATGCCAATCTGGATGAAGGCCGGTTGTAACACGGGTAGCTGTCACGGAGCGGCACGCGGGAAGGACGGCTTCCGGCTGTCATTATTTGGATTCGACCCCGATGGAGACTACCTGCGGATCACTCGCGAGATGCCCGGTCGACGGATCGATTTCTCGGTTCCCGAATCCAGCTTGATGATCGAAAAGTCGATCGGTGTGGTTCCCCACACAGGCGGTAAGCGATTCGAGAAAGAGTCTGAAATCAACCAGACGATTGTTGACTGGATCAGCGCGGGCTGTCCTCGCGATGCCGCCGATGTCGCAACCTGTGTCGGCCTGGAGCTGTACCCCAAGGACGGCGTCCTCGACGGGCAGGGGGCCACACAACAAGTCACCGCGCGAGCCAAGTATTCCGATGGCACCGATCGCGATGTCACCGCACTGGCCTTGTACCTGTCCAACAACGACACCTCTGCGTCGATCACTCCCGAAGGAATGATCACAGCGGGGGCTCGTGGCGAAGCCTTCGTGATGGCCCGCTTTTCTACGTTTACCGTTGGGTCTCACTTCGTCGTCCTGCCCAAGGGTTTGATGTACGAGGACAAGGGGAAATCTCAGACCAACTACATCGACGAACTGGTCAATCTCAAGCTGAAGAAGCTGCGGATCGATCCGTCAGGCAAGTCTTCCGATGAAGCTTTCCTGCGCCGGCTCTATGTCGATCTGATTGGACTGGTCCCGACGGAAGACGAATACAACCGCTTCATGTCCAGCACCGAACCGGACAAGCGAGATAAGCTGATCGACGAACTGCTCGGCCGCAAAGAGTTCACGGAAGTCTGGGTCAGCAAGTGGGCTGAATGGTTGATGATGCGTTCATCGAATCAGACCAGTTTGAAGTCAATCACGCTGTATTACACTTGGCTCAGTGAGCAGATTGCTGACAATGTCCCCTTGGATAAGATGGTCCAACAAATCTTGGGTGCCAGTGGCGGGACGTTCAAGAACCCTCCCACGAACTTCTATCAGATCGAACCCGATCGACTGAAGGTCGCCGAAAACGTCGCTCAGATCTTCATGGGGATGCGCACGCAATGTGCTCAATGCCATAATCATCCGTTCGATCGCTGGACGATGGACGACTACTACAGCTTTGCCGCCTTCTTCGCTCAGATCGGCCGTAAGCAGGGTGAAGACTATCGCGAGCAGATCGTGTTCAACTCGGGTGGGGGCGAAGTCAACCACTTGGTTGGCGGTCGCGTGATGCCACCGGTATTCCTGGGTGGCGGTCCTGCCGATGTCGCGGGCAAAGACCGTCGAACAGTGCTGGCAGACTGGCTGGCCTCTCCGAAGAACCCGTACTTCGCACAGAACTTCGTCAATCGCATCTGGCATCACTTCTTCAATATCGGAATCGTCGAACCCGTCGATGACGTTCGCGTCAGTAACCCGGCTTCGAATGCTCCGCTGCTACAGGAATTGGCCAAGCGTTTCACCGAATCCAATTACGACTTCAAAGGCCTGGTGCGAGATATCTGTCGGTCTGAAGCCTATCAACGAACGACCGAAAAGAACGCCAGCAACGAAACGGACGAACGCAACTTCGCGTCGCAAACTCTTCGCCGCATCAAGGCCGAATCGATGCTTGACATCATCAGCGAAGTAACCAGCACCAAGGATAAGTTTCCGCGTCTGCCGATTGGTGCCCGCGCCGTCCAGATCGCCGACGGAGCGACCAGCACCTACTTCCTGACAACATTTGGACGAGCGACTCGCGAGACCGCTTGTTCGTGCGAAGTCAAAATGGAGCCCACGCTGTCACAAGCCTTGCATCTGCTGAATGGTGACACGACCAACAGCAAGATTCAGCAGGGGGGCCTGATCGTGGCAATGCAGAAAGAAAAGCTTCCGCCCGAACAGATCGTCGAAAAGATGTACATTCGCTGCTTAAGCCGCAAGCCGACTCCCGAAGAAGCCGCTGCCCTGCAACCACTGTTCGCCGAAGGAAGCGATGTGAAGCGGTCGCTCGACGATGTCTTCTGGGCATTGCTCAATAGTCGCGAGTTTTTGTTTAACCATTAACGTGAACATGACAGGCTGACTCGCGTCTGCCGTATCCAAAAAGCCGATACAAGCAGCGTCAGCGACGCTTAGCCTTGCCCAGTCAAACTCTCTGCTTGGATTGCCGGAGTCTCGCGATGAGTCGATTGATCCTTAGTCTGTTGTTCGTGGGTTTCTGCAGCGTCTCTGTTATCGCTCAAGAGAAGGCCGCCGCGCCTGCGAAGGAAGAGAAGATCACCTACGAACAACATATCCTGCCAATCTTTCGCGAGAAGTGTGGCTCCTGCCACAACTCGAACGACAAGAAAGGGGATCTGGTTCTCGATAACTACGGCCTGACGATGCAGGGGGGTGCCTCCGGTGAAGTCGTGCGAGCAGACGGCGATGCCTCACAGAGCCAACTGTATCTTGTCATTGCCCATCTCGCTGAACCGACGATGCCGCCGCAGCAACCGAAGCTGCCCGAAGAACAACTGACGTTGGTACGACGCTGGATCGAAGGGGGCGCGCTCGAGAACTCGGGAAGTAAGGCCAAGCCAAAGAAGAACACGGCGATGGCCAAGGTCGAAATCTCGAATCAGCGACCGGCTGGTCCTCCTCCGATGCCCGAGAGTCTGCCGATCGATCCATTGCTCGTCGCTAGCCGCGGCAATGGCGTGACGGCCCTTGCGGTGAATCCCTGGTCGCCGATCGCCGCCGTTGCGGGACACAAGCAGATCTTTCTGTACAACACCCAGTCATTGGAACTCGAAGGAGTCCTGCCATTCCCGGAAGGTGTCGCTCACATCCTCAAGTTCACTCGCGATGGCCAGTGGCTGATGGCGGGTGGTGGACGCGGTTCACACTCGGGTAAAGTCGTCCTCTGGGACATCAAGACTGGCAAGCGAATCGCCGAAGTCGGTTCAGAGTACGACGTGGTCCTGGCAGCGGATATCAGCCCCGATCACACGCAAGTCGCTCTCGGTGGCCCGAAGAAGATCGTTCGCGTGTACGACACTTCCACCGGTGAATTGCTCTACGAAAAGAACAAGCACACCGATTGGATCACGGCCCTCGAATACAGCCCCGACGGAGTGCTGCTCGCCACGGCCGATCGCAGCAACGGACTGGTCGTCTGGGAAGCGTTCACCGGACGCGAGTTCTATTTTCTGACCGGGCATACCGCACCGATCACGGATGTCAGTTGGGCTCCCGATTCCAACATCCTGGCATCGTGCAGTGAAGACTCAACGATTCGTCTGTGGGAAATGCAGAACGGGAACCAGGTCAAGAACTGGGGTGCTCACGGCGGCGGTGTTTCTGCTGTTGAGTTCACGCGAGACAATCGTATCGCATCAACAGGCCGCGACAATCAAGCCAAGTTATGGGACCTGAACGGAACGGCCATTCGCGGCTTCGGCGGGTTGGCCGACTTGGGAATGGAAGTCGCCTTCGACTCGGATGCCGATCGCATTCTCGCTGGAGATTTGACGGGGAATATTCAGGTCTGGAACGCCAAAGACGCTGCCGTCATTGGTCAGCTCAGTACGAACCCACCGTCTTTGACGAAACGAATCGAAGCAACAACTCAATCTTTCACTACGGCCGAGGCTGCTGCCAACCAAGGGAACGCTGCGCTGGCAGCTATCAACAAGGGGATTGTCGACCGCAAAGCCGCCGCAGAAGCGGCGATGAAAGCATCGGCCGAAGCTCAAGCAGCAATCGAATTGGCGACCAAAGCCAAAGCGACAGCGGACGCCGACGCCGTTGCCAAGACGACAGCACTGCAAACGGCAGAAGCCAACTTGACAACCACAACCGCGGCGCAGGCGAAGGCAGCGGCCGAACGCGATGCCGCAAAGAAGGTCACTTCCGAGTTGGACAACAAAGTGAAAGCTTCCAACGAGGCGGTTGCTGCAAATGAAGCGGCCGTGAACCAGGCACTTGCTGCCGTCGAAGCAAAACCTGAGGACGCTGCCGTCAAAGCCGCTGCGACAGAAGCGACGAAGAAGCTGACGGAGGCTTTGGCAACACAGTCTGAATTGGCCAAGCAGAAGAGTGCCTCGATCCAAGAGTTGCCGGCCAAGACAGAAGCGATCGGTGTGTCGACGATAGCACTGAATTCCGCGAAAGCCGCGAAAGATAAAGCAGCGGCCGAGAAAACAGCAGCAGACAGAGTCGTCGTGGATGCCACCGCCAAGCTGAAGGCCGTGGCCGACGCCGCCGTCGTCGCCAAGGCTAACGCTGAGAAAGCGGTGGCCGCGGCCGTTGTCACCCCTGAACTTCAAAAACAACTCACCGATACAGAAGCCGCAGCGAAAGACGCGACGGAAAAGGCAGCACTCGTGAAGGGGCAATTGGATAGGCTGAACGCCGCGAAAGGTCGAACCCTGCAAGTCGCCGAAAGCCCTGCCAAGTAACCCATGCTATTTGGTCATTCCGCGAAAGCCGCGTTCAGTAGCGAACCTGCATCGGATCCCCGTATCGTTTGTGACGCTTCCACATTGCTCTAAGTAGATGCAAAATTCCGGTGTGCCGCAGAACAGCATTCCTACGACATAAGGTCCGCATGACAGATGTCTTTCCAATTACTTTACTCCTGTCGCGCCGCTTTTCTTCCCTCATTCGTCCTCGTCACGGCGATGACCTTGCACGCCGGTGATTCGCCACAATTCCGCGGACCGGACGGTGAAGGGCATTCTTCCGAGAAGAACCTGCCGACCACCTGGACCGAAACCGAAAACGTTCGCTGGAAGCGAGATATTGAAGGCTTGGGCTGGTCGACTCCTTCCATCGAAGGATCACAGGTCTGGATCACAACAGCGACAGACGAAGGTAAATCGTTGCGCGTGATCTGCTTGAACAAAGACACTGGCAACGTCTTAGTCGACGAGGAAGTCTTTCACCATGACAATCCCGGTCCGATCCATTCGAAGAACAGTTTCGCGTCACCTTCGGTCTTGATCGACGGCGAACAGCTCTATATCCACTTCGGCAGACTCGGAACCGCCTGCCTCGATCGCCGTGGTAAGGTCCTCTGGAAGAATGAGCAGAAGTACGAACATAAGCATGGACCTGCTGGCAGCCCGGTCGTCTTCGAAAACCTGCTGATCCTGGTCTGCGACGGAACAGACGTGCAGTACGTAACCGCGCTCGATAAGAAGACCGGCGACGAAGTGTGGAAGACGAAACGCGATGGCGCGATGGCCTACTCCACGCCGCTGCTGGTCGACGTCGAGGGAAAGAAACAACTCATCAGCACCGGCGGTGAATGGGCGATGGGATATGACCCCAAGACCGGCAAAGAGATCTGGCGCTTCCACTATCCCAAGGGATACTCCAATGTCCCGCGCCCCGTTTATGGTAACGGAATTGTCTACCTGTGTTCTGGCTATGGCAAACCGTGGCTCTATGCTGTGAAGCCAACCGGCGAAGGTGACATCACTGATTCACACTTGGTCTGGAAGCTTGAGCGGGGTGCCCCTCTGAATCCTTCGCCGCTGCTATTGGGTGAAGACCTCTACATTGTCAGTGACAATGGGATCGCTCAATGTCTGAACGCAAAAACGGGCGAGCCTCACTGGCAAAAGCGTGTCGGCGGTAACTTCTCGGCATCGCCTCTACTCGCAGACGGACGACTCTATCTGCTGGATGAAGCCGGCAAGGCGTACGTCCTCGAGCCGAGTCACGATGAATACAAGGAACTCGCCGTGAACACGTTGCCCGGTCGCACATTGGCCAGCATCGCGGCGGCAGACGGAGCTCTGTTCCTCCGGACGGACAAGACGCTGTACCGCATCCAAAAGTA
>DASYEA010001108.1:0-4926 GCA_036499265.1 Schlesneria sp.
GTTCGTCATTCCCGCGTAGGCGGGAATCCAGCGGGAAACACAATCCACCCCGAACCAATTCTTTGGCGCGGCCTCTCTCTGGCATCGCGATATGCCGTCTAATGCGTCTGGTCGATTCATGCAGATCCCGCCGTGTGGTGATCGCTGAGCGGCCGCTTTCGTCGCAGTTCGGGCAGATTTGGTAAAGTTTGCCGGTTCTGGACCCATTTGGATGCGGTTGTTGGACAGAAACCTGCACTTCCTCAATTCGCTCTTGACAAAGATTCTCAAGGTTTGCGTCGACCTGCGACGATTCTACTACGCAGATGAATCTCAGCGGTAACAACAAGCACTCAGCGGATGGCGATTGATCCGCAGAAGCTTGAAGTAACCATGGAATCATCTGGGGGGCAGGACAACTTAGATTCGTCTCACACACAAAGCATCCAGCTTTGCGCGGAGCGGCTCGGCCAGTCCGGCCACCCACGGGTTTAATGACCAGGGATCAGGTCATTGATACCCGCCGAAACCCAAACGTGACGACAGCCCGCCTACTGAAAACGTGGTTTTCAGCCGTCGGGTCTTCCACTGGCCTGAAGCCACAATTGTGGTGACAGGACAGGCCTGAATACCCAGAAGGCATGGATAGCCGCGTTGAAACGTTCGAGGGTGAAGATCCGGAGGGTCGCGACGCCCTTCTGTGTGTGAATAATCTAGGTGATTGGAGAGCCCGCGATGAGAACGATCTTCACTACTGGTCAGGTAGCAAAGATCTGCAAGGTTGCGCCCCGCACTGTCAGCAAATGGTTTGACTCCGGCCGTCTGCGCGGTTACCGCATCCCCGGATCTCAAGACCGTCGTATTCCCCGTGAGCACCTTATCCGTTTCCTCAAAGAACACGGAATGCCTCTCGGAGAACTCGAAGACGAGGCCATGGGCAAGCTGCTGTTGGTTGGTATTGAACCCACCGTCCGCGGCCACCTTATGGATCTGCTACCGACCGATGACTACAAAATCGAGTCAGCAGCAAGCGGCTTCGAAGCCGGTATTCAGGCTGAATCCCTGCATCCCGACTGCATCGTGATTGACTTCGGCATGGGTCGTCACGAAGCGACGCTGATTGCGCAAAACTTGCGGAAAAACAACGATTACGCCGACGCTGTTCTAGTGGCTCTTCTGAGCGACGACGACACCGCCAGCGGATTCGACCGCACCCCGTTCAACGAAACGTTCCGGAAGCCATTCGACAGCGCACTGCTGGCCGAACGAATCCGCACGCTCGTTGGCCGGAAAAAGCAACTCGCCTAATATAGTTCGGGGCCGTCCCTTCAAGACGAAGACCAAACGGCCCCGAAGGATCGGTCGCAAGACCGATCACCACTGCCGCATTTCAGGATGAAACAGCGGCGGTTTTGGTTATTAAAGCGAAATGAAAGAGGCGTCACTTTTTTGACGCCTCTTTTTCGTTTCTTTGCGGCTGAAATCGATGGGACTCATATGTCGCATACGACCAATGGTTCTATTTTCTAAAGCGGCCCGGACACTTCCAGCAGATCGACCGCTGGCTGCCGATTGCAGAAGATCGTGGCCATCCGTCCATAGGTCACGTGACCAATAGGTATTCGGAAGTGCTTGGCCAATCCGGGCCCTGCGGTCATTTCGAGAATGGCTCCCAAATCGATGTGCCGCAGCACATTGTGATTGATCAGGATTCGGCCCAGCGGCGTTTGCTTCGCCAAAATCTCGCGACGAACTTCGTCTGTGACATAAGCCAAGTTGAAACGCACCAGACCATACTGCACCACAGTATCTGTCCCGTGCTTGAGCAGCAGGATCTCACGAGCGTAGATATCACCGTCCAGCTTGTCAGCGAGGACACGCACGTCCACCGGTGATTCGTGATGAGTCTCCATCGCCACGGTCATATGGTGGTCATGGACCAGCATCGTCTTGTATGGCTCTGGAGTCACCGCTGAAGGAATGTGTTCCGCCTTCAGAAAAAGCGGCTCGGCATGCGGAAACAGATTTGTGAGAGCCAGTAATTCGTCGTGAGGATTCATACGGGATCCGGCGGGCGCGAGAATGTGTCGATGGCTGATTGCGATCAGTTATGTATACCGTACTTCCCGGTGTTCAACTTCGAAGTATTCGGGCAGCAGAGTATCGGCCTGGAGCAACCCTTTGCGCGTCAACGTGATCTCATCACCATTCACGTTGAGATAACCCTTAGCCTGCTGAGCCGCCAACGGGGCTGCAAACTCATTCAGGATGTTCACGCCAAATTTGCGGCGGAATGGTTCGGCAGAAATGTGGCCTTCTTTCATCTGCAGAATCATTTCTCGAATCAATCGTTGATGGTCGGTGGGCCGCAGAGCACGATTGATCGGCAAAGCTCCTGATTCAACCGTGGTTAGGTAATCTTCCAGCTGATCCAGGTTCTGATAGTGGACTCCCTGGAAGTGCCCGAACGACGAAACGCCCGACGCCAGCAGGTCACAGCCGCGCCACACATTATCTCGATAGACGAAATGATCCGTCGCTGGATTGCGGATTAGCTCGTTACCACTCGATGCCTGATAACCGTCTTGAGCCAGTATGTTGATCGCTTCGTCCACCCAACGACGTTTGGTCGCCCAATCTGCGATCGGAGAGACGATGTGCAGTTCTCGCATTTCTTTCGAGATCAATGTATTGAACGGCAATTCCATCTGATAAATCGTGATGTTGTCGGGCTTCATCGCTCGCGCCCGTTCGATACATTTCAACCAGTTGTCATCCGTCTCGCCAATCATACCTGCGATCAGGTCGATGTTGACCTGCGGGAAACCGACCTCTTGAATCCAGCCATAGGCTCGATCAATTTCCGGCGACAAATGTGCCCGGCCATTTTCTTCGAGAATCGCATCATTGAAGTTCTCGACCCCCAACGAAATACGCGTGATGCCGATATCCTTCAGCGTCTGTAGCTTTTCCAGACTGAGCGTCCCTGGTTCGCATTCAAACGTGACCTCTTCTGCATGATCCCATGAAACCGAGCGGCTAAGCTCATCACGCAGGAATCGCAGTTGCTTGGAACTCAGGTAAGAAGGCGTTCCACCACCGAAATAGACGAACTTCAGTTCACGTCCCTGCACGCCGTGTTCATGGCTCAGCAGTTCTACTTCCTTCGCCAATGCTTCCACATAACGCGTGATCGCATTGGCGTTTTGGTTGGTATACACCCGGAAGTAACAAAACTTACACCGTTTTCGACAAAACGGAATATGAAGGTAGAGCCCCATCGGCACCGATCGATCCGGTTCCGCCGCGAACGCCCCTCGGATTTCCGAAACTTGATCCCGATTCCACAGTGAAAATGGGGGATAGTTGGAGATGAAGTAACTGCCGACTTCAGTCGTGCCAGCGGTTTCTATGGTCATACGAACAAACTCCCGAGTGGCCCGGACGCTCAATTCTTGATCCGGTTCGAACTATTCATAGCCCCGCACGTGCTTTGTGCAAGGCCTTGTCGAGCTACTTTTTTCCGAAACAGTACACTTTGCCGTCTCGACTCTCACTTCCGACGACCAAGACCCCTTCACCAATGGCAGGTCCGGCAGAGATCGGCTTCCCTGCATTAAACTTCCACCGTTCTTTACCGTCTGCCAAGCCCAGCGCATACAGATTACCGTCGTGAGACCCGATAAAAACGCGATCTCCAACCACTGCAGGCGAACTATCCACCTTGGCCCGTGTGGGAAATGTCCACGCCTTTTTCCCGGTCGCCCGGTCGATCGCATGCACCAGTTTGTCGCGACCGCCCAGGATCACCAACTGGTCGGTAACCGCTGCGGATGAGTGAAAAGGCTGCTCACTGCTGCCAGTCGAATAGCGCCAAAGTACGTCTTTCTTCTTCCAGTCCACGGCCACGACTTCGCTGGCATATGTCCCCACATACAGCATGTCGCCGATGACCGCCGGAGAGGCGATCAAGTATGTCTGCAAGGGGAAGTCGAACCGCTGCTGCCCTGTTTTGATGTCGATGACTCGCAGATGTTCATCACAACCCGCAATAAACGTGACCCCTTCCGCCACCGCGGGAGCACAATGGACATAGCCTTGCGTTTCGTACTGCCATGCCAGTTTGCCATCAGCTTCATTCAGGCAATACAGACGATTGTCATACGACCCGAAGATGACTTTGCCATCCAGAACCGCCGCAGCGCTGTAGATCTCACCACCGGTCGAAAACTTCCAGCGACCTTCCCCGGTCCTGCGATCAATCGCGTGAAACATCCCCTCTTCGTCACCCAGGTAGATCGAATCGCCCGCCACAGTCGGTGCCGATTTGAAGCCGGGGGCAAATGAGTTCTTCTCCACGACTTCGACAGATTTATAAACCCATAGCTTTTGACCGGTCTGCCGATTCAGACAAACCACTTCACCAGACAAGCAGGGGACGTAAACGGAATCGCCGACAATAGCCGCAGTCGCCAAGACCTGGTCGCCAATCGACACTTCCCACAACAGTTCCAGGTCATCCGGAAGCACGGACGTGGCGACTCCAGATTGCGACAAGTCGTGTCGAAATGACGGCCAGCCCGTCACTTTGGGCGGAACAGGATCAGCACCAGATCCGTGGGGAATCGCCGTCAGCCCCATGCTCAGCAAACAGACTGCGGCGAACGCGTGAAGTTTGCGATTAGGGGATGTCGACATGAAACGATTCCTGAAGATTCAATTCTTGGGACAGCGGAACATCCGCGACACTCGCTAGTCTGGCGGATCGAATGCTGCTTCGTAAAGGTCCAGCAAACTCGACTCGTCGACAGCTCGCGGATTAAACGTCCCGGTCCACTGTTTCGCAGCGTCCTCAGCCAATTGCGGAAGCTTCGACCGGGCCACACCACACTGGGCCAGATGGGTCGGCATCCCCGCGTCACTGATCAGGTGCCCGAGATACTTGGC
>DASYEA010001109.1:0-1659 GCA_036499265.1 Schlesneria sp.
TAAGGAGGGGCCAGGGGAGGATTCGTCATCTTCGGCTGCTGGCCTGGGTACCCACGAGGTGGGTCGCAGCACCGCATAGAACGGCCGCTAGACCACTGCTAACAAGTTAAGTTAGCAGTGTCACCCGCCGTTGCCGCGGCCGAAATTCGCACGGGTGCCACACAAACGCCAACGCTCCGCCGATCGCCAGCAATACCAGGGTCGCTGGCTCCGGGACAGTTCCAATCGCACCCGCGCCGCTGCCGGTGGTCATCCCCAAGTGATCGCGCCACACAGTGTAGTCGGCTGCATCGATGACGCCGTCGCCATTGCCATCTTCGCTGGTTGCTGGCATTACGCTGGCGCCGAAATTACTGATCCAAGCTTGGTAGGATTCCTCATCTGAAACGTCCCTGATTTTCGCGATGAAGAATCCGTCCGGGGAGCTGAGCGACGTGCCGATTGCCGCGACCGCATAGACGACGCCCGGTTCGCCGAGCGCGATATCGCTCACACCATCAATGGGAAAGAGGTTCAGGACCTGTTTCCAGCGCTCGTTGCCGTCTGCGTCCAAACTGAGCACGATTCCCTGCGACGAAGTAATTGGTCCTCCGTTGGGATTATTGGAGGCACTTCCGCCGACAAAAATGTTGCCGGCAGCATCGACTTGAATGGCATAGCCATTTTCATTCAGGCCTGTGCCGTATTGTTTCGTCCACAGAAGTGTGCCGCTCGGATCGTACTTGGCAACAAAAATGTCCCCGCTGCCAAACTGCGTATCTCCGAGTTGGTTTTTCGTGATGCCCGTGATGTAAACGTTCCCAGCGCTGTCGGTCGTAAGTTCTATTGATTGATCGAGCAGCGGTCCGCCTTGTGTGCGAGTCCAGACAACATTTCCTTCCGGGTCGAATTTTGTCACGAAGAAGTCTTGCTGATCGGTCGACGAATGCAATCCTGGAAAATTGAATCCCGTGATATACCCATTTCCCAAGTGATCGGTCGTCACGGCCTGGCTGACGTCCCACAGGCCGGTACCCCATTGCTTGCCCCAGATCATGTTCCCGGCGGTGTCGTACTTTCTTACAAACGAGTCGCGCCCGCCTTGGGAGGGACCATCCAGTGCGCCGTCTGTCTGGCCCGTAACCCAGACGTTTCCCGCGAGATCCACCGCGACGCCGTTCGCCATGTCGCCGCTCGAAATTCCGAATTGATTTGTCCACTGCAAGTCACCCGCGGAGTTGTATTTGCGAACGAAAGTGCCGAAGCTGCCAGCGCTGGCGCCTTCGAGGCTGCCGGCTACTCCCGCAACAAAGATATTGCCGTCGGCGTCGACCGCCACGTCGTTCGATGTGTCGTAACCGGTAGTACCGAATTGACGGATGTACAACTGCTGGCCTGCGGCATCGAATTTTCCAGCGAATGCGTCGATCCCGCCCTGATTTGGCCCGCCTAGGCTTCCCCCTGTACTTCCCGAGACAACGACCGCGCCCTGCTGGTCGTAGGCAATTCCGGATGCGACATCACTCGCGCCGGATCCCTGCACGGAGACCGACTCAACAATTGAAGTTCCCGCAGCCAGCGCGAAAGTCGGATAAGAAAGAGCAACTAGCAGGGAGGCAAAAGCCTTAGGGGCCGCACGGTTGTAATTTCGGGAACTTGAAGACATCGAAAGCTTCCAGA
>DASYEA010001110.1:0-2769 GCA_036499265.1 Schlesneria sp.
CGGGGCGCATACCACGATGCTTGCACGTAATCTTTACGTTGAGCTTCGGGCAAGTTGGGCCAGTCCTCGAAATATTGCTCGGGCGACATGTCATAGAAGAAGTCGATTTCTCCCGCTTTCAAGGCCGCCATGGCGGTGACCTGATCGGTGATGAACTTGTAAATGATGCGGTCCAGATGACCGGCGCGCGGCTTATTCCAGTAGTTAGGGTTCTTCACGAGTTCTACGCGATCATTCGCCTGCCATTTGTCGATGACGTACGGGCCGGTACCGAGGGGAGCGCGGTTGTAACGGCTGTCAGTGTTGAAGAACTTGCCGAATTCCTGACCGTGGGCACTGATCTTGTTCTGTGCCTTTTCTTCTTGTGGAGTCAGGCTATCGAGGACGAGTTCGCGACCTTGTTCCTTGAAGATATTCGAGAAGAAATGGAATGGAGGTGTATAAGCCGTGATACCGTAGGTAAATTCGAACGCCATGAAATATTGCTGACGATATCGCATGCGAATGATATGCGGGTCTAGTGCGCTGCATTCAATCAAGTCAGCGTAGTAGGTTCGAATACTGTCGCCATCGACATGGGGACTGTTCAGCAGAGCATAGGCGAATTCGATATCCTTCGACGTAAACGGGGCTCCGTCTGACCATTTGACATCATCACGCAGGTAATACGTGTAGTAGGTCTCCTGGTGGAGATCGGTCCAGTCCTCAGCTTTCAATTTCAAAGCGGGTTCGCCGGATGACTTGATCCATTCATGCAGCGGATTCTCGGCCGTGACGGGCGTAACCGTCAGTGATTTGTCATCGCCACGTGTCGCTTTTCCGTAGACTTCAGCACCGACCTTCAGCGTGTATTTCCCAGTGGGAAGTGCCGAAATGTGAACCTTGCCGTCCAGATTGCTCCAGAAGTGATAGCCTGTGGGACGTGCCCCTTCGACGCGCCCCAGCGGATAGACCCCTACCCAGACCTCACCAACGGGTTTTCCATCTTTATCCGACGTCGTGAAGGTGCTGACCGGTGGTTCGGAGGGTTTCTTGCCACCAGCGGTGGGCGGTGGGGCGGTGTATTCGAACTCCAAAGTCGTTTGCGGAGTTCCCCCTTCCGCGGCATTACCGCGTTCGTGCCCGGGATAGTCGGGTGACAGTTTGACCGAATCTTCAATCACCCATTGCTTGGCAATCGACGGCTCGAATTCGAAAGTTTCGGGGTTCTGACGTGCCAGGCCTTCTTGAACCTGGTTCAGACAAATGTAAGTCTTGACAGCCGAATTCTCGATGATGGGGTTCAGGACTTTGGGCTCAGAATTAAACCGAATCGTCAACGTATCGCCATCAACAGGCTGCCCAGATTTGTCAGCCAGTGGATTGCCCACATCAGCGGGAATCTTGCCAATCAATTGCAATGATTCGCTTTTCAAGGCCTGTCGAGGAATCTTGATTCCATCGACTTCGGTCATGATTTCAAGCTTGGGAACATCGGGATAGTCTTCCCATACTCCTGCCTTTGCTGAGGTTGACTGGCCGTCAGGCTTATCGCCTGGAGCCTTCGGCGTTGCGTTGGCGTTGGAAGTCGATGATTCCGATGTTTCCGTGATCTCTGTTCGCTTGGGCGGAGGAACTGGAGAACTTGATGTTGTGCAACCGCAGACCAGAAACGAGAGCGAGCACAAGATGGCGAATGCAGCGCGAAGTTCTTTCCGAGCCATAACGAAGATGTCCTTCCAGTTGGATCAATCGATTCCATAGTTGGCTGGCGGGCGCAAACCGATCCAGCGGGTGAATTCTGGCAGAGCGGCAGGCAATCGACAAGCCGGATGCAGGGCTTCTGGACCCGAATCAAGGATGCAGTGACTGCTGTTTTCCGAACAGTCTTCAGACCGCCAATCAGGTTCGCGGGGGGGCTCGCCGAGGCCCTAGAATGCGAATCATGAAGAAGAACGCGGCTGCGACAGGAAGCACCACTCTTAATGGAACCTTGGTTCGCCCGACAGCCAATGCCAGTGCGATCGCCACGATCAACGTGCCCCAGGTCATCCGACCAAGAACTTCGTGCCGCGTAATTGAAGGGAGGGCCAGCCAGAAGGCACCCATCACCAGGCCGACTTTCAGGCAAGCTCCGGCCCACATTCCCTGGCTGCCGTCGGCTCCGCTCAGCACCAGAATTCCGGCCGCGAGCAGCAGGGCCAACGCGATGCAGCCGACAAGCGTACGATTGATGGTGACCGGTTGCTGATTCATCCCGGGATTATGGCGGGTCCATTGAAATGTTGAAATGACGCGAGGTGCCAGCTCGATCGAGAACTGCATAATCGCGATCAGACAATACGAAAACGAGAGATTGCATTGCCGAAATGGGGCGGTCGCTTGCGACCAAGTGGTCGTCGCGAGCAGAATGGCGACCCCTCGCGATGAACTGCCAGAGAAATACTGCCCAAGATCCTGCCAGTGGAGTCTGTTCCCGTGATTCGTGGTTTTGATCGCTCGTTTTCATTTTTGAAGCTTGCCGCCATCGTTGCGCTGTGTTCGACATCGCTGATTGCCGCCGAACCATTTCAACTGAAAGACCAGGATCGCGTTGTTCTTCTCGGCGCGACGTTTGTCGAACGAGAAGGTCAATTCGGTTACCTCGAAACGGCTCTCACGACAGCGTGGCCCGATCGCCAGGTCACGTTTCGCAACTTGGGTTGGAGCGGCGATACTGTCTGGGCCGACTCGCGTGGGATCTTCGATCCACCGCATGTTGGTTATCAGCGGATGCTGGAACTGGTGAAA
>DASYEA010001111.1:0-6883 GCA_036499265.1 Schlesneria sp.
CCAGGGGGGCGAAGGATTCCATTGCTTCCGGGGCGATCGGTCGACTGGATATCAAACGGGCTGTTCCGCGTCCTTGCGGAAACAAGCCCTTGTCATCAACGACACATCATTGCGCCAATCAGCATCCATGCAATAGGCAGCAATTACGTGATGTCACGAAGCTAATCGAGACATCGAGTCGTTGATGATGTACGGTAAATTCTGTTGAATAAAGATTGAGGGGAACTGGTGTCCGCTGCACTTGGCGAGTGTCACTTGCAGCGTGCGGCGGGAACATAGATGGTCTTCAAAAGTCGGTCAACACGTATTTCCCAAGTTGGAATCATTTTGTAACAACGTCCAATTCTTGGTCTCAATGATCACGAACGGCACGAGCCTCGCCGTTCGAAATGGATCTAGTGATGGAGTCATCCGCTCGGAGCGTATCACTCGTCCCCGTCGCATGTATCGCATTGCGTGTTTGGACCGCCTCTGGACGCGACGTCGCATGATTCGTCGCTCGACATTCGTCTTCGGCGCGACCAGAATGGGCACGAATACTGGCGAATCATCTCGCTACGGACATCTCGAACGGATTCAGGAATGCCTTTCACGGAGGGAAATCTCGTGCGAACACTCACACTCCTCACATGTCTGATCATGTGTGCAGGATCATCCTGGGCCTGGAGCCAGGATGACGGTGTCAGCGCTGGAGACCCGACCGATGAGCGGATTCGGCGATTGCTCGACGAACGACAGAAGCGTGAAGGAGCGTTGGCAAAGCAACCGACGACATTGAACGGCGGCGAAACGGTCAATCCCGTGTTCCTGGAATCCATTCGTGACTACGCGATGGGGATTCGCTTCGAAGAACGCGACGCTTACTTCCGCATGCTGGAACTCGCCTGGCAGACGCCGTTAGCGAAGCAGGAAGAGTTCGCTCAGAACTTCGCCGAGGCACGACGACAAAGTGATCCTCGCTACGCCAGGCGCAAGCCGGACCAGTTCCCCATCGTCGTTGATCTGTTTGAACACCCGGAAGATTACCGAGGTCGCCCGGTCTCGATCCGAGGCGTGATGCGAGCCCTGACCAAGATCGATCCGGGCAAGAACAATCGAGAGATCGGTGAGGCCTACGAAGGCTGGGTCTTTACCGATGACAGCCAGGGCAATCCGGTCGTCGTCATCTTTCTCAGCAAGCCCGAGGGACTGAAAGTCGGCGGGGATCTGAGCGAAGAAGTCCGCCTGACGGGCTACTTCATGAAGATGTACGGATATCAATCTCAAGAAAAAGCCCGCAAAGCCCCCCTTATCATGGCCGGGGCTGTGGAATGGCGAAAAGGCCCTGAACCCTGGAAGGCCCAGCCACTCGGTGCGGAAGTCTACCTGGGGATCACCATGATCGTGTTCCTGCTCGGTTTCGTCTGGTGGCAGGGAAATCGCCGAGAAATGACCAGTTCGCTCCATCAACGGGGAGGCGATTTCAGCCACTCCCCATCGACCGGATCGCATGAAGATTTGGTCGTCGAATCGTCGGCGATGGAGCCTCAGGACTCTTGAGCCAATTAATTGAGAGGGCGAGGAACTCACCACTGGAATGTAGACGGCACACTCCGTGTGCCGCGTTCAGCACACGGAGTGTGCTGTCTACATTGAGTGCATGTGCTCCTGAATCACCCCCGGTCCATGCCTCTAAGGAGACTCGGCTGCAACCTCGCCTCTCATTCACTGAGACGCAACCACGACGCGAGCGTATTCGCGCCTGGTCATGTAGAATTGCTTTACCGCGATTGCTCAACTGAACCATGTACGCAGGAAGACTATGGACGGCGTTCGCCCCTTATCTACTCCGCTAAATCGCCCTCTCCGGTTGGCG
Source organism: Schlesneria sp. (assembly GCA_036499265.1). Lineage (GTDB taxonomy): Bacteria > Planctomycetota > Planctomycetia > Planctomycetales > Planctomycetaceae > Schlesneria. The sequence continues at coordinate 1,856 of DASYEA010001111.1, forward strand.
GTATTGATCTCCGGCGGAGGGACAACGCTGACGAATCTGGTAGCGCGGATAAATACGGGGGCTCTTGATGCTCAGATCCCTCTCGTCATCGCCAGTCGTCCCGATTGTGGTGGAGTTCAACGCACCAACGACGCGAAAATCCGCTGCGAGATCGTCGTCCGAAAAGACTTTGCCTCGGTCCAGGACTTCAGCGATCAAATTTTCTCGCTGTGCCGCGAAGCCCAAATTGATTTGGTCGTCTGCGGCGGCTTCCTGGCGCTGATCAGAATTCCAGCCGACTTTCTCGGCCGCATTATCAACATCCATCCGTCGCTCATCCCTGCCTTCTCGGGGAAGGGATTTCACGGCCACCATGTTCACGAAGCCGTACTGAAACGCGGGGTTCGCGTTAGCGGGTGCACGGTGCATTTCGTGGACGATGAATACGATCACGGCCCGATCATCGTGCAGAAGACTGTCCCCGTAGAGGATCACGACACCGCCGACACTCTGGCTGCACGTGTTTTCGCAGCCGAATGCGAAGCATTGCCAGAAGCGATTCAACTCTTTCAATCTGGCACGCTGATGATTGACGGCAGTCGCGTCCATCGGATCCCTCCTACCGCGTGAGTCGCCTTCGGCGTGTCTTTCTGCCCGTGGGATGGGTTTCCAACCCGTCACTCTTAGCAACCCGCGCTGAATCGCGAACGCAAAACCCAAATCAAAGCCCAATACGAAGGCGACGGGCTAGAAGCCCATCCCACGAAGAAACACGCCAAGTTTCGGGTGGCCACTCTTCATCAGTCCCCTCAGTCGCTTCCGTCCCATCTCCAACAGAACGAACCAAGCGCCAGATGATCCGTTTTCTGCGCCTGTAACGGTCACGGAGTTTGGCAAACTTGAGTGCAAGATTCGAGTTTGAAGTTCGCCCGACCAGCAAACTTGGATTTTTACCCTCCCTTCGTAAGTCTTCTGGGTTCCCCACGTTGAACTGTGGCCGATATCACCTGTAGAAGCCAATCACCAGAATTCGTGACGGAATTTGACTGATATCGGTTGAATTCGGTCACGATCACGGTATTTTGGGATAAATATGATGAGGCTGACAGGGAGTCGGTCTCCGGGACAACCCGATCAAGGAAGTCACCGGTGACCATGTTACTCGATCAGCGCCGCGAATCCATACTGCAAGTAATAGAGCAGCAGGGGTTTGCGTCTCTTCAAGAACTGGTCAGTCGGTTAGGGGCCAGTGAATCCACTGTTCGACGGGATTTGGAATATCTTGACGGAATCGGTCAGATTCGTCGCACACGCGGCGGAGCGGCATATACCGGCGACTCGATCACTCCTTTCGAGGAGCGCGGCGCTGCGGCTCTCCCCGAAAAACAATGGATTGGTCGCGTCGTCGCGGACCTCATTCCCAACGGCGAAACCATTCTTCTCGACGGCGGAACGACAACGTTGGAGGTGGCTCGGTGCCTGGTCGGCAAGTCGCTCCAGGTCGTGACCAACTCACTTCCAATCGCGAATCTGCTGGCTCATCTGCCGAGCATCGAATTGATTTTGATTGGTGGCTACCTGTACCCCCGCACTGGAGTGGCCTTGGGCCCTCTGGCGACGGCAGCCTTGGCCGAACTGCATGTGCCAAGACTGATCATGGGGACGGGGGGAATCACAGAGAAGGGATTGTTTAACAGCAACTCGCTGCTGGTCGAGTGTGAGCGATTGATGTTGAAAGCAGCAGAAGAAGTTTGGGTGGTGGCGGATAGCAGTAAGTTCGGCAGATCGGCACTCGCCTACTTGTGCGAGTTGTCGAAGGTGACGCGACTGATCGTCGACAGTGGTCTCAGTGACCATTGGCGAAACGTCATCCGCGGAGCCAACATCGAACTGATCCTGGTCGATGCCCCCGCCATGTCGGAATCAGAAGCCAACAGATCTGGGAAGCCTCAGCAATGACGACGTCGAGTCCATACAGTCGATCCGATATCGAACGAGTTGTGCGTTCGGTCTTGGAACAGCAACTCAGTGGTAAGCCCGCGGCAGCGTCGTCGGGCCGCAACCCACTCGTTGTGAATATCTCCGCTCGACACGTGCATCTCAGTGAAGAGCATGTCGAGATCCTGTTCGGCAAAGGTGCGACGCTCGAGCCGATGAAATGGCTGTATCAGGATGGCTACTTCGCCTCGAAACAGACCGTGATGGTTGTCGGACCACGCAAGCGAATGCTGCCGGACGTTCGCGTGCTCGGCCCCTGCCGCCCATCACAAGTCGAACTCGCCTTCACTGATTCGATCTCGCTGGGAATCGAGACTCCGATTCGCATCAGCGGCGATCACCACGATACACCCGGTTGCGTCTTGGTTGGCCCCGCAGGTGTTGTCGAACTGAAGTCCGGTGTGATCCGCGCGATGCGGCACGTGCACATGGGGCCAGCAGACCTTGAACAATACGGGGTCAAGAATGGCGATCTGATGCATCTGCGAATCGTCTCGGCTGGCTGCACCACCACCTTGGAAGATCTGGCCGTGCGATTCGATCCCAAGGTCAAACTCGAAGTCCATTTGGACACTGACGAAGGGAACGCGGTCAATCTGCCTGCTGCCACGGAGGTCGCACTGATCACGCCACATTCGTGTGCCTGCAAGACTCACTGAGTATTAGAAGACTGAACTGCTGACAATCGCGTGGCTCGTTGGGAGCCTCGCTCTCCCCGATGCCGGGAGTCGTATTTTGGGGCATCGCGGCTTGCCGACCGCGAGACACGTCCATGAGGCAACAACTGTTTCAATTTCTAACTGATGGGGAATCTACTATGGCGATGGAAGCGTTGGGAATGTTGGAATGCAAAGGCCTGGTCTGCCTGATCGAAGGGGTCGATGCGATGCTGAAGTCTGCCAACGTGCGGATGGTCGGCTGGGACAAGGTTGGTAGCGGTTTGGTGACCGCGTTCGTTGTCGGTGACGTTGCCGCTGTGAAGGCTGCGATCGACGCCGGTGCCAGCGCCGCCAGCAAGATCGGCGAAGTTCTCAGCGTCCAGGTGATTCCTCGACCACACGAAGAATTGGCCGCTGTTCTGCCTAAGCCCAAGACCAGCAGCACGACTCTGGCCTAGTCCTAGTTCTGCGTGATGTGAGAAACCGGAAATGGCCAAACGCGCACCCAGCAAGCCGAGTCGGCCGACGACCCGACCTGCCAAGAAAGCCCCGCCGACAGTCACACCTCGAGCGACTGTTCGACCAAGAACACCGCGAGTCGTGCCGGTCGCTGCTGTGGCCGTGACGATTGTCCCGCCGGTGGAAGTCCTCGCGCCTGTCATCATTGAACCCCCTAAGCCTACTGAAAGACCTTTCATGAACGAAGCACTGGGACTGTTGGAGACCAAGGGCCTGGTCGCGCAGATCGAAGCTGCCGACGCAATGCTCAAGGCCGCCAACGTGACGTTGGTTAAGCAAATCCAAATTGGTGGTGCCTACATTACCACCGTGATTCGTGGCGACGTCGGCTCGGTTCGCGCCGCTGTCGATGCTGGTTCAGCCGCCGCGTCCAAGGTTGGTGAACTCGTGAGTGCTCACGTGATCGCCCGACCCGACAAGAGCCTGCTGGAACAGTTCATCTAGTCGTTGATCAGCCTCACTGCTGTTCCGCGACTGTATGCCTGGAATGGAGTCACGCCATGAAGGTTCTCGTTGCAAATCTCGGATCCACAAGCTTCAAGTACCGACTGTTTGATCTCCCGTCAGAGACTCAGTTGGCACGAGGTGGTATTGACCGTATTGGTCAAAGCCCAAGTGCCTGCTTTGTCGAGATCAACGGCCGACGCGAAGAGTCGAGTCAGAGTATCGCTGACCATGCGGCAGCGGTGCAGATCTGTCTCGATCAATTGACGCATCCCGAATACGGTTGCCTCAAGTCGGTCAGTGAAGTGGCAGCGATTGGTTTCAAGGCAGTATTTGCGGGCAACCTGAGCGGAGTGCGCATCGTTGATGATGCACTCCTGGCAAAGATGGAGGACCTGTCCGACATCGCGCCAGCTCACAATCCGATGTACGCGAAGGCCATGCGGCAACTACGGGCAGCATTCCCTCAGATTCCGCTGGTGGCTGCATTGGAAACCGCGTTCCACGACACGATTCCGCCAGAAAACAAGCTGTACGCGATTCCGTTGGAATGGTCCGAAGAGCACGAGATCAAGCGTTGGGGATTTCACGGCGCCAGCCATCGATTCCTCAATACGCGCATCGCTCAACTGTTGGGAAATGACGATCTGCGAGTGATCACGTGTCACCTCGGCGGAAGCAATTCGCTGTGTGCGGCACGAGCAGGAAAGTCGCAAGCAACCAGCATGGGGATGAGCCCGCAGACGGGACTGTTGCAAAACAATCGCGTCGGCGACTTTGACGTGTTCTCGTTACCGATCTTGCTTCGAAAGACCGGCAAGACACTCGCTCAGATTCTGGAAGACCTGTCTACCAAGGCGGGCCTGCTGGGAGTGAGCGGCCTTAGTCAGGATGCGCGGGACGTCGAAGAAGCCGCCGCAAAAGGGAACACCCGAGCTCAACTTGCGTTGGACGTTTTCATCTCCTCGATCCGACAATACTTGGGAGCCTATCTCACAGTCTTGGGCGGTGCTGACGTGATCATCTTCAGCGGTGGGATCGGCGAAAACAGCCAGGTGGTTCGATCCGGAGTCTGTCGCAACATGGACTGGGCCGGAATCGTACTCGACGAAGCCAAGAACAATTCATTGCCTCGCGGTTCGGAAGCGCGTCTGTCGACAGAAGCCAGCAAGACGCAGATTTGGGTCGTTCCCACGAATGAAGAAATTGTCGTAGCTCGACAAACCGCCGAAGCGCTGGGGGCCAAATAATGTTTCTTGCTCGTGTCACTGGCAGTGTGGTTTGCACGCAGAAGGTCGACGCCATGGTCGGCCAGAAGCTGCTGGTTGTCGAACCGCTTCGCGTCAACGAGAAGGATCAGTCCGGTTTAGCTTCGACCGGACGAACGTTCATCTGTGTCGACACCGTCGGTGCCGGCGAAGGTGAAGTG
>DASYEA010001112.1:0-7796 GCA_036499265.1 Schlesneria sp.
CGCATTCGGCTTCATGTCCCACATGTCGAGGTGGCTGGGCCCCCCATTCAGGAACAGCAGAATGCAGTTATCGGCCATCGGCTTCAGATGGCTCTGCTGAGCGGCGTTCTCGCTGGCGAGCAAGTTCGGCAACGACAGGCCCAATCCGGCCATCCCCAAGCTACCGACCTGTAGAACTCGTCGCCGAGAAACCGCCTGACGACGCAGGAACGCTTCATTCGAATGATCGCACATCACCATCTCCACAACCGTAGGCACCGCAGTTGTCGGGCTCTGTGATACCATGACCCATCAGTCAATTGCAATGCTTGTTGTCCGGTAGAGCGAGGTTGGAGCGACCGCCGCGAGGCTCATTCGGTATTGATCACGGCACATCAAGGCTGCTGATGTGATTCCGAGGTTGGCCTATCGAGACGAGCGCGAGCAGCCTGGATTTTCTCGCGTGGATTTGTCTCGGATAAAAAAGGTCTCGCCGGAATCCGAACTGGTGTGCCGTTCTGCATGACTGTACGGAAGCGGGGCGTGTACGACATTGATCGCGTTTGTTGCTCGTACAAGAACCATGCCGTGCCTCCAACTGCAAGCAGCAGACAAATAGTGACCGGCCGCCAGTATCTCACTTGCCAACTCCCTGTGGTCGAACAAATCCCGGCCGATCGCCACTACCAGAACCACAGCGCGTCTGACTTGCTGTTCGAGCCACCGATACTGAAATCGCCAACACTCTGAAGACGCTTTGCGATGCCTGCGATCAATTCCAGCATACGGTTGCTGCCGAGCGAAAGTGTTGCAACGTCAGATTTCGCGGCGTGATCGGAATAGTGCGGTAACCGCCTGCGGCCTGGAGTTCGGAAAGAATCGATAACAGCGAAGCAACACCCATCAAGTCAACGCTGAAGTTCCAACCGGGATAGTTGCACTCATTCTGGATGTAGCGACAGAGTGAGATCGAGCCAACAAATTCTGAATGTGTGCGAGGTTTGTTCATGAGTTAGGAATTCGGAACCCGACAATTTAACCGTCGGGCCCATACGCTACTACAAACGCAGCAACGACCAAGCGATTACCAGCTGAAGCAAATAGGACGAAGTGTGACATCTGAGTGTCGGTTATGAATCTGGCCACAGTGGGAGCACCGTTCGCGGATATCGATTCTCGTCTCCGTGCCAGATTCCCAAGCCGGAGTGACCTGTTGACCGTAGCCAGATATCGATACTTGTCGACATGCAAATCCAGGTCGTTCCAAAGTTACGGCCCGAGTCGAACACTCGCACAGCCTTTTCCAAGCTCTGCAATTGTAAGTCCGTGGGATCCCCATTCATTAATAGAGAACGCCACTCTTCGGCGACGCGCTGCATCGCATGCCATGATGGATCTGATCGCGGACCTTCATAAGTTGCCAGAATGCTTTCATAGTACTGGCAGCACTGCTCTGCAGTTTTAAGGCAAACAGCGTGATCGACCTGCGGAACCGACATCTGAATTTCAACCGTCAAAATCTCTGGTTGTGGAGTGCATCTCTTCAAGCAGAAGTTGAGCTGGCAGTGATCAAGATCTTTTGCAGGTGCAGTTCGAGGTCGTGCGACCAGAGGCAATGCACCCCCGATTGTAGACGAATACAAGTTTGCTCGTCGAATGTGAGTGTCTCAAGAATCGTCCAATCGAGAGCCTCTGCATCCATCAGCGCGATGAATTCCTCAATCGTTGTTCGACCGTCGATCCTCCAGTCGCCTGATACCAAGCCGGTCGGAATCGCATTGAGATCTGTGTTGCCCCAAAAATAGATTCCGATCCCATGCACCGCGTTGTCAGCCAATTGGATCTGGATATTCACCGAGCCTTGTGATCCGTACAACCAGATTTGCCCATTGATGGCGATATCGTCTGGGCCTCCAAACTGTTGTCGCAGTTCAGCAGTCGACATGCCAAGTCGCATGTTGCAGAGCGTTCCACTTCGCAAAAACTCGATGAGCGAATCACGAGGAACGTCGTGTTGTGCCATCGTAATTGCTCCTATGATGCGCAACGGCATGCCCCTGCAAAACATTCTGGCAACTACATCGGCCAGCGTTGTTCGCGGCCGACGCAGAGGACGAATTGGCCTCGGCGGACTCGTGCGGCCCAGGCTTGGGCGACGATGATGCCGTCGACGCCGGCTTGAACGGGCCAGGCGGGTTCGTCGATGCGGTCGAAGTCGTGCAGGCGGCCGACGAGGTCTCCCTTTTTGACCTTGGCTCCGCAGGGGACGATCTCTTCGTAGTGACCGGCAAAGGGGGCGGGGACGTAGCATTCAAAGTCGACGATAGCGGCGCACTTCTGCGTTCCGTCGGCATGGTGAGCGATCGGCTCAATCTTGCCACTCAGCAGGCCGTGATTGATCGCGGCGGCCAGGACTCCTTGTCGTCCGTAGGTGACGCCCTTTCGTAAGACCGCTTCGCCCCAGCCGAGTTCCGTGCCGACGGTGATCTTGCCCAAGCGTTCGGCTTCGCTGGTCAGCAGGCCCGGAGTGTTGTTTTGATAGACCATGATCATCGGGACGCCGAACCAGCGTGCCGCATCGGCCGTCAGCCGCGCTTGCTCGGGATCTTCAATCGGATGGAAGCTGGCGCACAGATCGAAGCGGATCTGATTGCCGCCTGAATGCAAATCGATCACGACATGAACCTGCGGCCAGATGTAATCGCGAATGAAAGCGGACAGACGATGCGTGATCCCCGCCAGCGTTGGCTGTTTGCCCGCGCCGTCGACGAAGGCTCGGTTCAGATTCACGCGATCGGCTTCGACGCTGTCTCGCGTTCCCGTGCGGAACGATTCGACGTTGAGCACCGGGATGATAATGATCCGGCCTTTGACCGCCGACGTTTCGATCTCACCCAAAAGTTGCTTCAGAGCGACGGGGCCTTCGTATTCGTTGCCGTGAGTCGATCCGATCGCCACCAGCCCCTTGCCGCGTTCGGCCCGTGGTCCGACCCACACTGTCAGTGGGATCAATTGGGCACCCCACATCGTGTCGTGTTCCAGAGCGACCCAGTAGTCACGTCGCCCAGGTGATTCCAAGTCCAGATCGGCGGGCTTCACGACAAGTCGGGGCATGGCAGGTTCCTGACAACGGTCAATGAATGAAACTTGACGATTTCCGCGGACGATTACCGGAACACGGTTCGCTTTCCGGCATATCGTTTGAGCTTACCGAGGTCGATATCGACACCCAGGCCTGGCGAGGTGGGGATCTTCAAATTCCCTTCGGCATCAATCGTGAACGGCTCGGTGGTCAAGTCGTCGATGTAGGCACACGGCGTCAGATGTTCGACGTATCGCGCTTGCGGGATCGCCGCGCTGAACTGCAAATCGGCAGCCAAACCCATCGCTGTGTTCCATCCGTGAGGAACCAGTCCGATATTGTGATCAAAGCACATCCACGCCAGTCGGCGGGATTCGGACAAGCCCCCATTCTTGGTGCAGTCCGGTTGCAGGATGTCGACGGCGCGACGTTCGATCCAGGGCATGAACGATTGTCGTCGCGTCAGGACTTCGCAACCGGCAATCGGCACCGGTGAGACTCGCGTCAGTTCGATATAGCCTTCGATGTCATCGGGCGGCAGTGGTTCTTCGAACCAGGTGATATTGAAGTCCGCGAGCATCTTCGCGGTTTCACGAGCCCAGTTCGTCCCATGCGGCCAGAACTGTTCGCTGCCACCGGCATCAACCATCAGGTCGACGCCATCGCCAACGGTCTCGCGAGCGGTTCGGACCAGCAGTTCGTCGAATTTGCGATTGCGCCGTCCAAACGGACGCCAGCCCATCTTGATCGCTTTGAAACCACGAGCGACGACGCTTTCGAGCGTCTTGCTGAGGGCCTCGGGCTCGTCAAACAGTATCGAGCCATACGGCTTGATCCGGTCGCGATAGTTCCCGCCCAACAGCCGCGAGACCGGTTGCCCACACGCTTTCCCCATGATGTCCCACAGTGCGATATCAAGTCCGCTGATGGCATGCTCGACCGCCCCGCCACGACCTTGCCAGAAACTGGCTTGTCGCAGTGTTTCGGAGACTCGCTCGGGTTCAACAGCCGATTGCCCTTTGAGTAACGGCCAGAGTAGCGCGACTGCCCCTTCGACCAGAGTGCCAGAAGTGAAGCAGCCGCCCCAGCCGTAGATGCCGCTGTCCGTGCGGATCTGCACCAGCGTATGCAGGTTCTCTTGCGGCTCATGTCCCTGAGGCCAGCCTCCATCGACTGTCGCACCGGTCAATGGAACAACTTCAACTTCAACAATGCGCACTACGGAACCTCCAGAATCTCGCTGCGTTGGACTCACACTGACATCGCGAACATGTCGCACGTCAGCGTCCGATTGCCGCGCTCCGAGATTCTGTGTCCCCTCATCCGCGCTGTCAAACATGGCCTCTGCGGGCCGACGCTAAGAATCACTGTCGGCTTCGGCAATCCTCAACGCGTTTTTGATGGGGCAATGTCGGCGACAGTGCGGCCTGCGACGGCTTGCAGTTCTTGAGCCTGACCCCAGCGATACAGGATAAAGCCAAGGATCAACCCCAGCGCACTGGCCGACAGAACGGCGGCAGCACTTTGAGTAAACGTGGAGTTCTCGGCCGCGGCCTGCGTCGTCAACACCAGACCGACAACGCTGATCAACAGGCTAATGGCGTCCGAAATGATCTCTTTGGGGCTAAACCCCATCCGAGTCAGCACGACCAATTTTCCAAGGACCAATTGCAGCGTGTAGCTGACGACACCAGCACTCATCAGAGCGAACGCGACCCAGTGGAAGGCCGGAAACGACAACGATTCGGCGACCGAGTAAATCGGTTGCAGGATACCCGCAGCGGCCTTTTGAGCCCGCGGGTCATGATCCAGCACGTCGGCAATCTTGTTGACTTCGGCCTTCGCATCATCCTTGAGTTTATCCGTCGATTCCTTCACTTGCTCGGTGGTCGAATGTTCCGCAGCGGGTTTCTCGACTGGGGCAACAGGCTTGTCTTGCCCTTGAGCGAAGACTGTTGCCATTGCAACCAGGACCAAAGCAAATATCCCTGAGCGACCCATTGTGGCAATCCCTTGTCCGTTGAATGAAAGATGAACCCGATTTCGAGCTGAGACCGGCCGTACCGTTGCGATAGCCAATCTGGGATCGGGCAAGCGTGGATTCTACACAGGAAACGGAAATTGTCTGCGTCAGATCTTTGTGATCTAAGGTAATCCACCTCTGAAAACGGAGCTGTCTGCGGAAATGAACCGAAGAGACGGGGTTCCCACCTTCGTCGGAATGACTGAGAGAGTGGATGCCGACAGGTACGGAATGATGAGAATACGGCACAGCGATTCCTGTCCTCGGCGGACTAGGCGGCGCGCCTGATGGGTGCGACTTCTCGTATTGAGGAAATGGTCATGTCGGGGCGATGAGGCAGCTCAAAAAGATCCAGATACCGATCTGCGACTCGTTCCACTGAGTAGTGAGCTGCGATTTGCGGAGCTGCTTTGGAGAGCTTGTCGTGGAGATTTCGGTTCGTCAGTAACAGGTCCAATTGGCCAGCGAGATCACCGGAATCCCACGAACGGAAAATCAGTCCGCCTTGTTGATCATCTAGAAATGGAAGTTGTGAAACGCCGCCAGTGTCTGGAACGAGGACTGGCGTACCCTGGGCCATAGCTTCCACGGGAACCATCCCGAACGGCTCAGCATGAATCGAGGGGTAGACGATGCAATGACTGGTTCTGAAGAGTGCCGAACGAACTTCGTTCGAGAGAAAGTCACTGGATAGAACGGGCAGTCGCATCACGCGGGCGATCTGACTGCAGGCCACGCTGTATCGCGACCCGAACGCAGTGGGGCCGCAGATCGCCAGCTGAAATTTAAAGCCGCGTTCTCGCAAGATCTTGGCCGCATACAAGAGCAGGTCGATCCCCTTTTCGGAATCGCGACGGCCCAGATAGGCAACGAGCGGCAGGCTGGAGTTGTAATTGGGGAAGTGCTGCTGGACCAGCGCCTTTGCAGCATCGCTGTCCATTGGGGGACCTAATGGAATACCAGGTTCGGCGACCTGAATGTCTGCGAGCGGTAGTCCAACTTCCTGGTGGATTCGTTCGGAATACGAATCGCTGACAGAGATGGCAGGAAAACCAGATGCCTGTGTGACTTCGCGAAGACGTTGATACAACTGCTGCTCGAGGCCCATTTTCGACGCGTACGGAGCGTAGGTCTCATACCCTTGATACTGAACCATGTACTTCAATGGGTGAGGGACGTGAGATCGAGCCGCCTCGACGAAAGGGGCCATCAATTCGACCGTCTGCAGGGTGTGAGTCACTCCGGCGTCGGTCAATTCGCGGGCGAAGTGGCGAATCAGCCGCTGATCGGTGTGAACTCCTTCGCAGACTGTTTTGATCATACCACGCAGGGTTGCCGCGACTGTCCAAGGAATTCGTTGCGACAAAGTTGATCGCCAACGTTCGCTAAGAACAGAGCTCGTCAGTCTTCCGATGATGTCCATCGTGCTGGAAGTCCGCCCGGTGGCATAGCGGAAGGAATGGAATAGCCATTTTTCGGGAATGCCGGGTGTCAGCGGCGACTGATCCGGTTTGTCGACAACCCACCAGACGTGCACCGGAAACCCGCGGCGGTGCAATTCATTCGCCAACCGGACTTCGAGAATTTGGGCCCCATTGACGGATCCGCCGAGAAACACGAACCCAAAAGTCGTCGAAGGCCGCGAGTTCACATTAGTGAATATGGGCATTGTAGGTACTTATCTTCGATGCTGCAGCAGCAGTTGAACGTCTCAGGAAGCGCCTTGTAGATCGACCCGTTGCGAACGTTGGGTCCGATGTAATCCATTCCTCTGGGACGAATTTGCGTACTCGAAAGAGCTTGTCAGGACTACGCAGTCGGGAAAAACGTCACAAAATTGTCTGTGCATTCGGAACTGATGCATAAGCCATAACCAACTATGCAAATTATATTTACGGTGAGTGTAGAGATGAATTGTCATTCAAAATCGACCGCCTAGGTACTCCCCCTCGGTGTACAATTCAGCTATCATGCTGGAGCCCTCCTTGCCACGGCTGGCATGATCGGCAAATATTGCAAGTGAAAGCGGCTGTAGGGATTCGCAAATCCATGCGGGTCGAACCTGTTCCGTGTTGAATGTCGGTGATCGCAGTCATACGGCTCACCGCAGAGAAATGAATGACGCATGTTGGCCGAGTCGATGAGTGAATCGACGTGCAATTAAGTAGTGTTGGTCACGGCCTGTGGGAAACTGGCACTGAAGATGCGAAGGTGAGTCATGGAATTGACGAACCTACGATATTACTCCGGAAACCTTGCCTTATGAGTTATCACCTGCTGACCGGTGCCACCGGTTTGCTCGGGAACTATCTGCTGCGAGACCTGCTACTGGCTAAAGTTCCGGTCGCTGTGATCGTTCGTTCCAATCGACGGCAGACAGCTCGTCAACGAGTCGAAGCGGCGATGTGCGCGTGGGAAGCCGACCTTGGCTATGCCCTGCCACGTCCCGTTGTTCTGGAAGGGGACATCGCCCAACCGGACTTGGGCTTGGATCCGCTCGGCGTTCGTTGGGTTGCTGAATACTGCTCGACGCTGATCCACAACGCAGCCAGTCTGACCTTCCACTCGACGAGTGAAGATGGTGAACCCTGGCGTTCCAACGTCGGCGGTGTGCGCAACGTGCTGGAGTTCTGTCGCAATACACAAATCAAGAAGCTGCACCACGTCTCAACCGCCTATGTGGCCGGTCTGCGACAGGGGCGAGTTCTGGAA